>JBNKHB010000148.1:0-6383 GCA_050290125.1 Robiginitalea sp. | reverse complement strand
ATTGTCTGCACGGATTGTCCGCTTCCGGGAAGCGCTGGGGGGCTTTAGGGACGCCGGGCAACTTTACGACGTTTACGGCCTGGAACCGGAGGTGGCCGAGCGGGCCATGCGTTCCTTTGCCATCATGCGGCCGGTGACCGGCCGACTCTTGCCGGTGAATAGTGCCCCGGCTTCGGAATTGGCTGCCCTGCCGTATATCAGCCGGCAAATGGCTGATACGCTGGTGGCCCACCGGGAGCGCTTCGGCCCCATTGAAGAGCCGGGCGAACTGGCCTTGCTTTGGGAGCTGCCGCAGAATAAAGTTGAGAGAATTGCGTTATATTTGACCCTTGAAACAGAATGAATTGCTATGATTGCCACGCATACCTCAACCCTGAATTTCGAGTATTCGGATACCCAGCGAATGGTCACCGAATCTGCCCGTGATTTTGCGCGACAGTATATCGGGCCGCATGTGATGGAATGGGACGAGGCTCAAATCTTTCCGGTGGAGCTGTTCAAGAAAGCAGGTGAATACGGTTTTATGGGAGTGCTGGTTCCCAGTGAGCTCGGAGGTGCCGGTTTCGGATACCACGAGTATATCGCCGTGATCCAGGAAATTGCCCGCGTGGACCCCTCTATAGGGCTGTCCGTTGCAGCGCATAATTCACTCTGCACCAACCACATCCTCCTTTTTGGGAACGACGAGCAAAAAGCCCGTTGGATCCCCAAGCTGGCTACGGCTGAATGGATCGGGGCCTGGGGGCTCACCGAACACAATACCGGATCCGACGCAGGAGGTATGAACACCACAGCCCGCAAGGATGGAGACCACTGGGTTTTGAATGGCGCCAAGAACTTCATCACGCACGGGATTAGCGGTGATATCGCGGTAGTGGTGGCCCGCACAGGCGAGAAAGGGGACAGCAGGGGCATGACCGCTTTTGCCATCGAGAAAGGCACGCCCGGCTTCAGCTCCGGTAAAAAAGAGAATAAGCTCGGCATGCGGGCCAGCGAGACGGCGGAACTGGTCTTTGACAATTGCCGCATCCCCGATGCCAACCGCCTGGGTCCGGTGGGGGATGGGTTCATCCAGTCCATGAAGGTCCTGGACGGTGGCCGGATTTCCATCGGTGCGCTCTCCCTGGGGATCGCCAAGGGTGCCTATGACGCGGCCCTGGCCTATTCCAAGGAACGGGTGCAATTCGGGAAACCTATCAGCCAGTTCCAGGGCATCTCCTTTAAGCTGGCGGAGATGGTGACCGAGATAGAGGCCGCGGAGCTGATGGTTCACAAGGCAGCCTTCCTGAAGAATGCGGAGAAGCCGGTAACCCAGCAAAGCGCCATGGCCAAGATGTACGCCTCGGAGGTTTGCGTCCGGGTGGCCAATGAAGCGGTCCAGATCCACGGCGGCTACGGATACACCAAGGACTTCCCGGTAGAGAAATTTTACAGGGACGCCAAACTGTGTACGATCGGGGAGGGGACTACCGAGATCCAGAAAGTGGTGATCGCTAAAAATATTTTGAAATAAATATGCCGTTTTGACGGAAGGGGTGTATATTTGCACCCCAAAACCAAAAGAAAGGAGGTTGTAGCCCATGTTAATTATACCTGTTAAGGAAGGAGAAAATATCGATCGCGCACTGAAGCGTTTCAAGCGTAAATTCGACCGGACCGGCACCATGCGTCAGCTGCGCAAGCGTCAGCAGTTCAGCAAACCCTCCGTAGAGCGCCGTCAACAAGTGCTCAAAGCAAGATATATCCAGTCACTGAGGGACAGAGAAGAATACTAGCCCCCGGTACTGAACCGTATACGAACCCCGGCCTGAGCGCCGGGGTTCTTTTTTTTCGGTCGGCCCTTTCGTACTTTTAGGTCATGTCCGAGACCGCTTTCCGCAACTACCTTTCCCTGGAGAAGAACTACTCCGACCACACGGTGCGGGCCTACCTCCGTGACCTGGAGGCATTTGCCGCCTATCTGGAGGATGCGCACGGGGAGCTAAACCTGCAGGAAGTTCCCTATACCCTGATTCGTTCCTGGGTGATCCGCCTGATGGAGGAAGGCATCAGCAACCGTTCCATCAACCGGAAGATCTCATCGCTCAAGGCGTACTACAACTATCTGCAGCGAAAAGGGAAGATCGAAGCCAACCCGCTGGCCGGACATAAACCCCTGAAGACGGCGCGGAAGGTGGAGGTGCCATTCAGCAAAGAGGAAATGCAGCGCCTGTTCGACCAGTGGCCGGTGGACGCGGAGTTTGAGGACCTGCGGGACAGGTTGGTAGTGGAGTTGCTCTATACGACCGGAATGCGCCGGGCCGAACTTATCGGATTGGAAGTTTCCGACGCGGACCTCCCTTCAAAGACCCTTCGCGTTACCGGGAAGCGCAACAAGCAGCGCATCCTCCCGCTGCTACCCGGGGTTGCATTGCGCCTGGAACGGTATATAAGAGCCCGGGAACAGGAATTTCCAGGCCTGGAACACCCCTATTTGTTCCTCACTTCTGCCGGCAATAAATTGTACGAAACCCTTGTTTATAGAATTATAAATGGGTACCTTAGTAAGGTATCGGCGAAGGCCAAAAGAAGCCCGCATATACTCAGGCACACCTTCGCCACGCACATGCTGAACCAGGGAGCCGATATGAATTCTGTCAAGGAACTTTTAGGACATTCCTCACTGGCGTCTACCCAGGTTTACACCCATAACAGCATAGCGGAGCTAAAACGCATACACGGGGACGCGCATCCGCGCAACCGGGATCAGAACAAGGAGTAGTAACCATCAAATAAATCGCCTATGAATGTGAACACGCAATCCGTAAATTTCAATGCAGATGGTAAACTATTGGATTTTACACAGAAAAGGCTCGATAAGCTTGAGTTATTTTATGACAAAGTGATCCGTGCCGAGGTCTTTTTAAAACTCGAAAATACGAGTGCCAAAGAGAACAAAACCGCCGAGGTTAAATTGCATGTCCCAAAGGACACTTTTGTGGTTAAGAAACAGTGCAAATCCTTCGAGGAAGCGGTCGATTCCGCCTGCAGTTCCCTGGAGCGTAAACTGGTTAAAAAGAAGCAAAAACCAAAGGTGTATTCCTCCCTCAAATTTTTGTGAAATAGTTTTTTGTTTAAACAAATAATTATCTACATTTGCAGTCCGTTAGAAATAGCGGACTTTTTTATGCGCTAAAAGGCCCTATTTGCCGATGTAGCTCAGCTGGCTAGAGCACGTGATTTGTAATCTCGGGGTCGTGGGTTCGAGTCCCTCCATCGGCTCGGAAGTTCTTAGAAATTAAAGGGTTGGGGGAGATACTCAAGCGGCCAACGAGGACAGACTGTAAATCTGTTGGTTTTCACCTTCGCAGGTTCGAATCCTGCTCTCCCCACAAAAGTTGTTCAGCGGAACAACAACGAGATGGGAAGTTTTTTGAAATAATGGAATTTTTTTTGGGCTTGTCCCAAAAAATTATGCGGGAGTAGCTCAGTTGGTAGAGCGTCAGCCTTCCAAGCTGAATGTCGCCGGTTCGAACCCGGTCTCCCGCTCTAAGACCTTGGGCAAGCGTTTGCCGTTTGGAGGGTAATCCAAAGAGGGGTTCATGGAAAATGGCCCCGGTAAAAACCTTGCGCCAACCAGCCGACGTAGCTCAGGGGTAGAGCGTTTCCTTGGTAAGGAAGAGGTCACGGGTTCAATTCCCGTCGTTGGCTCAAACGATTTGCGGCCGCCAGCGGCCGCAACAAATAGCTCCGATCTAGAAGGGGGTCTGCCAAACGGTTCATCCGGGCAGCACCGCCGGACAGGGTCTGGGTTAAATACATTTGATACACACTAATATAAACTAAGATTAAATTCATTAACAATGGCTAAGGAAACTTTTGATCGTTCCAAACCGCACCTGAATATCGGTACGATCGGACACGTCGATCACGGTAAAACTACGCTGACAGCCGCCATCACCACCGTACTGGCCGGTGAAGGTCTGTCTGAGACAAGAAGCTTTGACTCGATCGACAACGCTCCCGAAGAGAAAGAACGGGGGATCACCATCAACACCTCTCACGTAGAGTACCAGACGGCTAACCGCCACTACGCTCACGTTGACTGTCCGGGTCACGCGGATTACGTGAAGAACATGGTTACCGGTGCCGCCCAGATGGACGGAGCGATCCTGGTAGTTGCCGCTACCGACGGTCCCATGCCGCAAACCCGTGAGCACATCCTGCTCGGACGCCAGGTAGGTATCCCGCGTATCGTGGTCTTCCTGAACAAGGTAGACATGGTAGACGACGAGGAGCTGCTGGAACTGGTTGAGATGGAAGTTCGCGAACTCCTTTCTTTCTACGAGTATGACGGCGACAACAGCCCGGTAATTGCCGGTTCTGCGCTGGGCGCCCTCAACGGCGAAGCCAAGTGGGTGGACACCGTTAAGGAGCTGATGGCTGCCGTAGACGAGTGGATCGAACTGCCGCAACGGGATGTTGACAAGGATTTCCTGATGCCGGTTGAAGACGTATTTACCATCACCGGACGGGGAACCGTTGCCACTGGCCGTATCGAAACCGGTGTCGCTAAAACCGGAGACCCGGTTGAGATCATCGGTATGGGCGCTGAGAAACTGACCTCCACCATCACCGGTGTTGAGATGTTCCGTAAGATCCTGGACCGCGGAGAAGCGGGTGACAACGTAGGTATCCTGCTGCGTGGTATCGAGAAAAGCGATATCAAGCGCGGAATGGTTATCTGTAAGCCCGGATCCGTTAAGCCGCACGCCAAATTCGAAGCTGAGGTCTATATCCTCAAAAAAGAAGAAGGTGGCCGTCACACGCCGTTCCACAACAACTACCGTCCTCAGTTCTACGTGCGTACAACTGACGTTACCGGAACCATCGTTCTGCCTGACGGAGTTGAAATGGTTATGCCGGGTGACAACCTGACCATCACTGTTGATCTGCTCCAACCGATCGCCCTGAACGTGGGACTGCGTTTTGCAATCCGCGAAGGTGGCCGTACGGTAGGTGCCGGACAGGTTACCAAGATTCTGGATTAAGCCTTTACAGAAGGATAAAACAGGGCAGTGAGGGGTCTCGTCCCGATGCAAATCGGGAAGATACCCTTTCACTGTCTTATACGGGTGTAGCTCAGTTGGTAGAGCACCGGTCTCCAAAACCGGGTGTCGGGAGTTCGAGCCTCTCCACCCGTGCACAATACAAGAACACAGTCTGATATGTTGACATACTTCAAAGAATCCTACGAAGAATTGAAGAACCACGTTACCCTGCCCTCCCGGGCCGAGGCGTCTAACCTCATGGTGATCGTGGCGGTATTCTCTATCATTTTCGCCCTGGCAACCTGGGGGGTGGATTCCTTGTTTTCCAAGCTCATTCAGCTGTATTTCAATGCATTAATAGGTTAAGGCGAGGCTATGTCAGAAGTACTGGAGAAGAAGTGGTATGTGGTGCGCGCCGTAAGCGGACAGGAGAACAAGATCAAGGGGTACATCGAAAGCGAAGTGGAACGCCACGGCTTCGGTGACAACCTGGAGGAAGTCCTTGTCCCGACCGAAAAAGTAGTTCAGATCCGCAACGGGAAGAAGATCAACAAAGAACGGGTCTACTTTCCGGGATATATAATGGTCAAGGCCAATCTGACCGGCGAGATGATCCATATCATCCGCTCCATCACCAATGTGATCGGTTTTCTGGGCGAGACCAAGGGAGGGGATCCGGTGCCGCTTCGCAAAGCGGAGGTGAACCGGATGCTCGGCAAGGTAGATGAGCTGGCCGTGAATACCGATGCGGTGGCGATCCCGTTTGTGTTGGGTGAGACCGTAAAGGTGATCGACGGGCCGTTCAACGGCTTTAACGGTACGGTAGAGAAGATCAACGAAGAGAAGCGCAAGCTGGAAGTGATGGTGAAGATCTTTGGCCGCAAAACACCGCTGGAGCTCAGCTACATGCAGGTAGAAAAAGTCTGAAAATAAGTGTTACGCTTAAAAGTGAAGTTGCTTCCAAATTAAACTCACTTTTAGTCTGTCCGGAGCCGGGGGGTTCCGGGGATTTCCCGACCGGGGTGAAACGGGAGGGAGCTGTAAATAAATAGAACAATGGCAAAAGAAGTAAGTAAAGTAGTTAAGCTACAAGTTAGGGGAGGTGCTGCGAACCCGTCGCCACCGGTTGGACCCGCTTTAGGTGCTGCCGGCGTTAACATCATGGAGTTCTGCAAGCAGTTCAATGCGCGTACGCAGAAGGACAAGGGGATGATCATCCCCGTGGAGATCACGGTCTATTCGGACCGCTCCTTCACCTTCGTCACCAAGACGCCCCCCGCGTCGGTGCTGCTGAAGCTCGCCGCCGGCCTCAAGATCACCGGCAAGCCGGGCACGGGCTCCGGTGAGCCGAAC
>JBNKHB010000147.1:0-6447 GCA_050290125.1 Robiginitalea sp. | reverse complement strand
ATGGAAGCGGGCAGTTACGGCTTCCTGATGCTGGGTGCCCTGATGGGCCTGATCAACCTGATCCTGCTGGCCCTGCTGCGCCCCTCGAACCGGGACCGAATCAAACGGCAGGTAACCGAATTGTCGTACCTCAGCGAGCTGACGTTGATCGCCGGGCTCTTTATGATCAGCATCGGGACCTTTCTGGGCGGGATCTGGGCCAACGAGTCCTGGGGACGCTACTGGGGATGGGACGCCAAGGAGACCTGGGCCCTGGTTACGATCCTGATCTACGCCTTTATCCTGCACATGCGGCTGATCCCAAAAATGCGGGGGCTATTTGCCTATAATCTGGCAACGGTGTTCGGGCTGGCCTCCGTGATCATGACATATTACGGGGTCAACTACTATTTATCGGGCCTGCATTCGTACGCCACCGGCGACCCGGTACCGATACCCACCTGGGTGTATGTGGTAGTGGCCTGCATCGCGCTGATCAGCACCCTGGCCTTTACGAAATACAGGAAGTACCCGCTCAGGGCGTGAGCATTATTCCACGAGCATGCCGTCCTCCAGGATCAGGTCGTAGGTATAGCCCGCCCCGAAATCCCGGTTCAACGCCACGGTGGCGCTCATCGTGAATTCCGATCCTTCCGGGATATAATGGGAGGAGGTGATCACCAGATCGTAATCGTCGCGGCTGCCGTCGTGCACATGGATCCAGTTCCGCTCCATGATGTTGGGGTTCACCTTTACGCAGGTACCGTGGATCTGAACGGTATGCCCTTCGTATTTACCCGGATCGGCCACCAACTCTGCAATAGGAAGTACCCCTTTATGAGATACCACGGCCTCCCCGTGCGTGGAGATCTTTCCCTTTTCAGGTTGCGCAGCTGGCGCCGGGAGGCTCGGTGCCCCGGCTGATTGCTGGTTGACATGCAACGCATGATCCTCCGCCACCAGGCTGGACACCAGGTATATGGTGTCGAAGCGGCGGCCCAGGTCCTGGGATTCGAATCCCGTCTTTAGCAGGCCGCCGCGGTAGTAGTATACCGCACCTCGCGTTATTTCCATTTTCCGGGTGGCGATCCAGCGGGTCTGCACCCCTTCCCGCACCCTGATATAAACATACCGGTCAGCGGGGATCGATTCCAGCACCTCTACCTGATGCAACTCCCGGTTGGGGGGCGCTTCGGCAGCCGGCCGGACCTCAATTTCCGGATTCACGGTAAAGGTCGGGTCATTATCCGTTCCGGTATTGGCTTCAACCACCTTGGGGCCTCGCTGGCAGGAAGTTGCCAGGATGACCAGGGTTGCGGCGAATAATTGATGTCTTGAAATCAATCTCATTTTATCTCTTTCTCTTGGAATGGAAGCGTTGCACGATCCGGGAATAAATCCGGTAATTGTCCTGCCCCTCGTAGGTGGCGAATTCCCCT
The DNA here is from genome assembly GCA_050290125.1 of Robiginitalea sp. GTDB lineage: Bacteria > Bacteroidota > Bacteroidia > Flavobacteriales > Flavobacteriaceae > Robiginitalea. The sequence goes on along the minus strand of JBNKHB010000147.1, from coordinate 5,029 downwards.
GTGATACTAAAGAAAAGGCTCCGCGTCAGGTAATAGGTAATATCGGCTCCCGCGTAATGCTGGAGGAAAGGGTCCCCGAAATTTACGTAATCCGAATGGACCGCTCGGTAGTAAAAATCCGTTTGCAACCGGTCCCTGAAATAGCTGCGGGAATGCCGCAGCCCGCCGATATTGCTCGTGAGGTAGCCGGATTCGTTCCGGTTGAGGGTAAGGGTGGTACGGCCGCCCACAAAGGGGGTTCGGGACAGCGTTAGGTACCCGTAATAGTTGTCCGATTTGTTTTGGTCGTCCGCCTGGAAGCGCCTGGCATAACTCAGCCCTGCGAACACATAGCGGCCCGGACGGAAATTCACCCGGGCGCGGATGCCCTGCCGGGCCAGGTCGTCGTCCAGGATCCGGTCCAGCTCGGTGCGGTAGGTATCGTAGTAGATGATCCGCTTTCTCGAGTCGTAGGAGAGCGAAACATTCAACCCGCGGCTAAAGCGGTACCGAGCCGAGGCGAAGAGGTTGGTAAGCCGGGGGTCGGTGGTGGTCACTGAATTCACCTTCCGGAAGAGGTCCAGTTCCGCCGAGGCGAACAGGGAGAACTTGGAATTGATAGTACTGGTATGTTGCAGGTAGGCATAGCGCCGGTCCACGTCCGCCCGTCCCCGCTGCTCGATCCCCCCCAGGGTGGTTTGGGAACGGAAATTTTTGCCATCGGTTTGGATCCCGTAGTAGCCACCGTATTCCAATAAGTTCGGATTAAATCCAAAATCATAGATATCCGGCCGGAAGCCCACAATGGCCCCGGCATAGTGGTTCCCGAATTGTTTTTCCACCTGCAGGCCGTCTATCGGGCCCAGGGAAGAGAATTTCGAATTGATATTCCTCCCCAGCACAGCGGTGAGGGTAGGGCTGGCTTCATAGGTAATGGACAGCCCGTATACCCTCAGGTAATTATCCCGGGCCAGGGAAGAGGTCGCTTCATCGTCCAGTATATGGCGGTAATTTGCATTCAGGTCCACCGATACAGGTCCGTTGTCCAGGTGGTCCGCGTTGAGCATCAGGCGGGTCATCAGCCGATGCCGGTCGGAACGGTCAGCGGCCAGCGTACTGTAGGTGGACGCAGAGACCCGCGCCCTGATTTCCTGCAGCTGCATGGGGTCGATCCTTACGGTAGCCTCCTCTTTTTCCAAAGGCGCTTCCACTGTGGCCACAGGCGCCTGGGGCTGTTGCGTTTCCGATTCCGGTTGAGGATAGGCCGTTACCGCAGTCCCCTTTTCAACATTGCAATCCCCAAGCAGCTGGCAAACGCAGGAGGTGGTCGACTTGTTGGTTACCAGCAAGCAGGCCGCTTCCCTCCCGGAAATAAATAGCGAATCCCCAATCCGCACCAGCTCGGTACTTTCAAAGCGGACATACACGTTTTGGGTGGTCAGGAAGGTAACTTCCCCGAGTATGGGATCCGTTTGCGCCAGGGCGCAAATGCCCACCAGCAGAGCCAGAAGAAATAGGGATAGCCGTTTCATACGTTAATTATTGCGGCCATCCGGATGGCATTCAAGGCAAAGCATGCTGTCGTAGGCATAACCGCTTACTTCGCTGTGTTTGTCGTTCATCTCGGTCTGTCCGTGACATTGGAAACACGAGAATTCAGCGTAATCGGCCGGGTTGGTATGGCAGTCCGTACAATCGGACCAGGCCTCCCGGTGCGGCCCACTGTAAATCGGGAAATACTGGCCGTCATGATCCCAATTGGCCGGGGTCCAGCCGGGGTTCGTGGTATGGCAGGAGGCGCAATCCATGGGGAAGCCGGCCGCCGTGTGACTGGGGTCTGTGGTCTGGTCGTAGTCATCCTGGTGGCAATTCACGCAATCCGGGGAGGCGTCCGCATAATTGCCGGTGGTATGGCACTGAGTGCAATCCTGCAGGTCGTGCCCGCCGGTAAGTGGAAAAAAGTCGTGGTCGATATCCGCCGGCGTCCATCCCGGGGCGGTGGTATGGCAACGCACGCAATCCGTGGAAAAGCCGGAGGCGTCGTGATCCGGGTCCTGGGTGGCCATATAATCCTCCTGGTGGCAGGAATAGCACTCGGGCGAGGCATCCGCATAATTCCCGGTAGTGTGGCATTCGGCGCAGTCCGCAATGTCGTGTCCTCCGGTGAGCGGGAAAAAATCGTGGTTGATGTTCTGGGAATCCCAGCCATAGCCCAGTGGCGTATGGCACTCAGTACACTCCAGCGAGTAGCCGGCCTGCATATGGTTCGGGCTTTGGGTAGCTGCGTAGTCGTCGCTGTGGCAGCTGTAGCAGTCGTTCCCGATCCGGTCAAATCGGAGCGGGTTGCCGTCCGTATGGCATTCCACGCAACTCAGGTTCCCATGGGCCCCGATCAGCGCAAAACCGTTCTGTTCGTGGATCTCCGGGATGGCGGTCACCAGCCAGCTCTGTGATTCGTGGCAACGCGCACAATCGTTCCCCACCGTCTGGTTGTGTACATCCGTATGACAGGAGGCACAATCCGTAGGCGCGCCCCTAAACCCGAGGTCCGCGTGGCAGGATGTACAGGAAGTGAGCTCATGGGCGCCTTCCAGGGCAAAATCCGTGCGGCGGTCGTGGTCAAATTGCAGCGAATTGTGGTCGATGCTCCAGCCCGAGGGATTGTGACACTGCTCGCAGCTCACCCGGAAATCCTGGCCGTGCGGGGACTGGGCCTGCATGGTGAACAGGCATAAAAAGGCGGCTATTGCAAGTGGCAGTCGATGCATCGGAACTTGCCTAATTTGTATACGGTCTCCACTTCCCCGCCCGGCCGAGTTACTTCATGGCAGGAGCTGCAGGCAATCTTGGCGTGTTGCCCTTCCAACGGGAAACTGGTCTGACCGTGGTCAAAGCGTTTGGGGTACCAGTTATCCGTAACATGGCACCTTGTACAATCTGTAACACCGTCCACCTCAAATACCCTACCGTGCACATTCTCATGGCAGGTATAGCAATCCGTACTCAAGGTAGCGAATCGCTGTTCGAATCCGGCCGGCAAGGAGGTGTTTTCGACGAAATGGCAGTCGCGGCAAGCTACTTCCAGGTGCTTGCCGTCCAACGGCCAGTCCGTTCGCCGGTGGTCAAAGTCCACCCTGGCCCAGGACTCGTTCACGTGGCAAACCGCACAGGCCTGATCCGGGTAGTACGACTCGGATATAAAGCCCTGGTGCAGGTCCTCATGGCAATCCGCGCAATCGGATCCCAGGTCCCGGAACCGCCAGCGCTCCTCCCGCTCGTCCACATGGCAGGCATAGCACGGGGTGGCCACATGGGCCCCTTCCAGCGGGAATTTTGTTTCCCGGTGTTGCTCCAGGGTAAACAAGCTGTAGTCGAAACCTTTTTCCAGGGAATGGCATTCCACGCAATCCGGCGACACGCCGTTCTGGGCAAAGTCGCCCTGGTGATAATCCGAATGGCAGTTGGTACAGGCCGAAAAATCGATGGGGTTGGTAAAGCGGCCCGTATGGCATTCCCGGCAGTCCACGCCCTGGTGTTTGCCTTCCAGGGGATAATCCGTTACCGAATGGTCAAAGAAATCCATCCGTTTGAGGGAAAGGAAACTGCTCTCCCGGTGGCAACTGGCACAATCCGCGCCGAATTTGCCGTTGTGCACATCCGCATGGCAGCTGGCGCAGTTATTTTCGGACACCCGCCGCTGGTCCGCAAAGACGGTCTGCGGGTCGCTGCGCTGGGCATGGCAGGCAAAGCAGCTGACCTCCGCATGGCTGCCCCTGAGGTCAAAGCCGGTAGCCCCATGTTCAAATCCAGCCAGGGAACCGTGGTCGTTAAAGGAGGATTCCGTGTGGCATTGGGCGCAATTCCCGGGCAGGCGGGCGTTATGCGCATCCTCGTGGCAGCTTGCGCAATCGGCAAAGTCCAGGCCGGTGAATTCCTGGAATTCCCTTCCGCTGCGGGTGGTGACCGCATGGCATTCCCGGCAGTCCACCTCCGTATGGGCGCCCCTCAACGCAAAATCGGCGTCATCATGGTCAAATCGGGGAGCCGGGCGGAAAGCCTCCATATCGTGGCATTGCCGGCAGTCTTCCGAAAGGGTGGCCTGGTGGAAGTCCTCGTGGCAGGAGAGACAGGCTTCTTCCAAGCCCAGGAAGGTCTGCGGGCGGCTCCGGATCTCCCGGTCCGCGATATTCTCCGATACGTGGCAGTCCCTGCATTCGATCCGGCCGTGTTCCCCTTCCAGCCGGTATCCGGTAAGGTTGTGGTCAAAGGCATCCTGGTCAAAGCGGACCATGTCGAAGTTGCGGCCGTGGTGGTCGCTATGGCAGACGGCGCAATCCTGTCGGACCACCTCGCGGTTGGCGTGGTAGCCGCTTTTTCGGTTGATAAGGGACTGGATCTCGGTATGGCAGGCCAGGCATTTCTGGTCGGTGACCTTTTCGCCCAGTTCGTGGCATTGGGTGCAATTGCTGATCCCTTCAAGGTCGGCATGGGCCCGGGATAAATCCCCAGGCGATATCTGCCCTCCCAGCCAGAACGTGCCGGCCAGGAACCAAAGAAAAAGATGCGCGCATATCGCCTTCAAATCACCTATTTATGGGATTTTACGATATGGCCGAAGCGCTTGGAAATGCGGATGCCGGCGTTCTCCAGGAACTGCGTCGGCAATTCGCCCCCGGCAAAGATGTATACCAGGTCGTTCTCCATTTCCTCGGGTTGCGATTCCGCAACCCGGATCAGCACGCTTTGGTCGGTTATCGAAATTAAGTTAGAATTATATATGACGTTGAGCAAGCCTTCCTGCTCCGCTCGTTGAATTTTATCCCGGTTCTTGGGTTTCAGGCGGGCGAATTTATCTTTCCGATATGACAGGATCACCTCATTTTGTTCCATCAATAGCAAGGCGGCCTCAATGGCGGAATCCCCTCCGCCCACCACGGTGATTTTCTTCCCGCTGATCCGCTCGGGTTCCAGCAGGCGGTAGGCCACTTTCTGGCTCTCCTCTCCCGGGACACCCAGTTTCCGCGGCGTGCCGCGCCTGCCAATCGAGAGC
>JBNKHB010000146.1:0-6462 GCA_050290125.1 Robiginitalea sp. | reverse complement strand
TAATGTAAGCAGTGGTCCGCTCGGCTTTGGTGGTCATTGGCTAGGTGTTAAAGCGAATAGCGAATATAGGAATAAGATACGGGACGGTATAAATGTAAACAAAAACCCCCGGAATTTGTATCCGGGGGCTGTGTCAATCGATAATCGGTATTACTGTACCAGTTCGTTCTGGTTCCGAAACACGAGTTCATTATCAAAACTGTCCAGTAATACGGCGCTGTCGGCTTTGATACTGCCACTGAGCAGCTCCTTGGAGAGCTTGTTAAGCACCTCTTTCTGGATCAGGCGCTTAATGGGACGTGCCCCGTATTGCGGGTCGTAGCCTTTCTCTGCAAGATAGGACACCGCTTCTTCGGTAGCCTCTAATGCAATATGCTGGCCTTCCAGTAACTTCTTCACCTGTTCCAACTGAAGGTGGACCACCTGACGGATATCCTCACGGCTCAGCGGGGTAAACATGATGATGTCGTCGATCCGGTTCAGGAATTCCGGCCGGATGGTCTTCCGCAGCAAACCGAGGACCTCAACGCGGGCCGCCTCGGTGGCGCTGTAGATATCCGGATTGTCCTCAAATTTCTCCTGGATGATGTGGCTGCCCATATTGCTCGTCATGATGATGATGCAGTTCCGGAAGTCGGCTACCCGACCCTTGTTGTCCGTAAGCCTGCCTTCGTCCAGGACCTGCAGCAAAATGTTGAAGGTATCCGGGTGCGCTTTCTCGATTTCGTCCAACAGGACAACCGAATACGGCCTGCGCCGAACGGCTTCGGTAAGCTGTCCGCCTTCGTCGTATCCGACATAACCGGGGGGCGCACCTACAAGACGGCTCACGGCATGCCGCTCCTGATATTCGCTCATGTCGATCCGGGTCATGGCGTTCTCATCGTCAAAGAGGTAAGAGGCCAGGGTTTTTGCCAGCTCGGTCTTACCCACTCCGGTGGTCCCAAGGAAAAGGAACGAACCGATGGGGCGTTTGGCATCCTGCAGGCCGGCACGGCTCCGGCGAATGGCGTCCGATACAGCCTGAATGGCCTCATCCTGACCTACTACGCGCTTGTGGAGCACGTCCTCCAGATGCAGGAGCTTTTCGCGTTCGCTCTGCAACATCTTGCTAACCGGTATCCCGGTCCATTTGGCTACCACTTCCGCAATATCCTCGCGTGTCACCTCTTCTTTGATGAGGGTACCGCTTTCTTGCTGGGATTCAAGTTCTTCCTGCAAGGATTCCAATTGCTGCTGCGCCTCCTTGATCTTCCCGTAGCGCAACTCGGCTACCTTGCCGTAGTCCCCGTCGCGTTCTGCTCGTTCTGCTTCCAGCTTGTAATCCTCAATATCCTGTTTGGTTTTCTGGATCTGATCCACCACGCTTTTTTCACTTTCCCACTGGGCAAATACCTCCTTGCGCTCCTCTTTCAGGTTGGCGAGCTCCACATTCAGCGTTTTGAGCTTATCCGGGTCGTTCTCGCGTTTGATGGCCTCCACTTCGATTTCCAGTTGCATGATGCGCCGGTCCAGGGCATCCAGGTCCTCCGGTTTGGAATTGATCTCCATGCGGAGCTTGGATGCCGCCTCGTCCATCAGGTCAATAGCCTTGTCGGGCAGAAAGCGGTTGGTGATATAGCGCTGGGAGAGCTCTACCGCGGCAATAACGGCCTCGTCCTTGATCCGTACCTTGTGATGTGCTTCATATTTCTCCTTCAGGCCGCGAAGGATGGAAATCGCGCTTTCCGTATCGGGCTCGTCCACGGTGATCTTCTGGAAGCGCCGCTCGAGGGCCTTGTCCTTTTCAAAATATTTCTGGTACTCGTCCAGGGTAGTGGCACCGATTGCGCGGAGTTCGCCCCGGGCCAGGGCCGGCTTCAGGATATTGGCCGCATCCATGGCGCCCTGTCCGCCTCCGGCTCCCACCAGGGTGTGGATCTCATCGATGAAGAGTACGATATGCCCGTCCGAGGAGGTAACCTCCTTGATCACGGACTTCAGTCGTTCTTCAAATTCGCCTTTGTATTTGGCCCCGGCGATCAAGGCTCCCATATCCAGGGAGTAGATCACCTTATCTTTCAGGTTCTCAGGTACGTCCCCTTGCACGATCCGATGGGCCAGGCCTTCTGCGATGGCGGTCTTACCCGTACCGGGTTCCCCCACCAGCATGGGATTGTTCTTGGTGCGCCGCGAAAGGATCTGCAGGATGCGTCGGATTTCCTCGTCCCGGCCAATGACCGGGTCCAGCTTGCCTTTGTCTGCCAGGTCATTCAGGTTTCTGGCGTATTTGTCCAGGGCGTTATAGGTTTCCTCCGCGCTCTGGGAAGTGACCTTACCGCCTTTCCTGAGTTCTTCCACCGCCTTTTTCAGGTCTGCCTCATTTACCCCCTGATCTTTCAGGATCCTGGCAATGCGGGACTTGGAATTCAGAATGGCGAGCAACAAATGTTCGATGGATACGAACTCGTCGCCCATTTTCTTCGCCAGAGAATGAGCGTTGTTGAGTGTCCTTCCGGTTTCGGGAGAGAGCATTTGCTCCCCGCCGCTGACCTTGGGGAAGGATTCGAGCTCCTTATCCAGGATCTGCCCCACCATTTCGGGATTTACCCGAAGCTTTTTCAGGAGGAAAGGCAGGACGTTTTCGTCCACCATGCCGATGGCCTTGAACAGGTGCTCGTTCTCCACCTGTTGGTGCCCCAGTTCCTGCGCAAGTTGTTGCGCCTGCTGGATGGCCTCCTGTGATTTTATAGTAAACTGCTGTATGTTCATCGTCTTGTTTTATGATCTGCACAAGCGTATGGACAAGAATCCTACCAAGTCCTTCCAGCGGACAGAATGGCAGCTAAACCCCCATTATACAAGACATTACGGCAGTTTGGTTCCAGGGGTAACCCACACCCGGAACCATAAAAAAACCCCGGCGTATTGGGCCGGGGTGATACTATTGAATGCTATAGACTTAATTGAACTTGTGCCGGATGATGATGTTCTTCAACCGCGCTTTCAAATCCTCGCCCGCATCGTATACCATTTGCTCATCCGAGGGGAAGGGGACCGCCGTAAGATCCAGTAAAGCGATCAGGTCGGTTTCCAGGGCCCGCTTATCCCCGGTGTAATTGGCGTATACATGTTCAAAAATGAACTGGCTGGCCAACGGATAGGAATTGAGTGATTGCCGCGTACGCAGGTCCACAAAGTTCACATTCCCGTTTACATGGGCCGTTTTCTGTTGGGTAAAGCGAACGAAATTGCAGCGTACGGTTCGGAAACGGTCCACCCGGATGTTATTCCCCAGGCTGTCCTTTACCGTATTGCCTTCCTCGTCCAGCAATACCTCGGTACCGTCCACGACCTGCTTCTCCTTAATGATCTGGGTCTGGGTCACGCGCTCCGGAGAGATCACGATATCCCTGAATGCCACCTGCATCTCGTAGTCGTAGTCCACCCCGTCCAGCGGGTTGGTGTGGTACGAGGTCCACAGGTCGTCCAGGCCATAGGTGTTGAAGTTCAACAATTCGGCCTCCAGGCGCTCCGGTACGATTTGTTGGGTATCATTGATCATAATCACCTTAACAAAGTCCTGCCCCTTGGTATGTGCCTGTTCCATAAGTTCCCTCACGTCCCCGTATCCCGGATTGATCCGGTCCAGGTAGGCAAGATCGTCATATGCCTGGCGGTAATCGTATTTGCTACGCGCAGAGCTGAGGAGTGATTTGGCATTGTCGTACAGGTATGCCGAAAGCTCATCCTGCGTGTTGAGGATGCGCCCGTCATAATTCTGGAAATTGAAATGCGCATCGCGGCTTTCCTCATAAATCGGAAGCGGCAGCAACGGCCGGATCCGATTCTGGATCTCCTTCAGGTTGTTGTATTTTTTGTAGATGGATTCCAGATGGGCCGGATTTCCATCCTGCTCCAGGAAGGAGATATCCCGCAATTCGCGCTCGGTGTACTTGTCGTACGCCTCTTCCAATAACAATACGTAGGGTTGGTGCGCTTTGCGGCTCTTATTGTCGGCCAGGTTATTTACAGCCTTGTATATAGCCTGCTCGTAATTCCCGGTGTTAACGGCTTCCTGAGTCTTTTTGACGCCGCCGCAAGCCAGAGCGAACAGGGCGGCCAAGCCGTATAGTAGTGCTTTTTTCATGATGGTTTTTTTAGGGGTTTTGAGGACTTAACTCAAGGGTTGTGCCAAAACCAAGCATGAATAGAACGAAAATCGTCCTGGAATCGTATAAAATGGATAAAGTGCCTAGGATTAAACCTTTGGGGCCGGCAGGAGTTTCGTGCGGACTTCTCCGAATCCCAGCCTTAAGCCGCCCCGCTGGCAAAAGCCCCTCATAACAACGGTATCCTGGTCTTCCAGGAAGCTGCGTTGAATACCTCCAGGAAGCTGGACTGGCTTGCTGCCTGCCCAGGCCAGTTCCAGCAGGGAGCCGTAAGAACCTTCGGTGGGCCCCGAAATGGTACCGCTTCCCATCAGGTCCCCGCTGTTCACCTTACACCCGTTCACCGTGTGGTGGGCGAGTTGCTGTGCCATGGTCCAGTACAGGTATTTGAAGTTAGACTTGCAGATAGTGGTAGGTTGGCCTCCGTCTGGGATCAGATCCACCTCCAGCGAAATATCAAAGCTGGCGGGCCCCTGGTGTTGCAAATAGGGCAGGGGCTGCGGATCTTGCTCCGGACTCGGCGTTCGGAAAGGTTCCAGGGCGTCCAGGGTTACGATCCAGGGGGAGATGGAACTCGCAAAATTCTTCGCCAGGAATGGCCCCAGGGGCACGTACTCCCACTTTTGAATATCCCGCGCACTCCAGTCGTTGAGCAGGACGAGTCCGAAAATATAATCCTCCGCCTCGTCCACCGGGATGGGCTCCCCGAGTTTGTTGGCGTCGGTGGTGATAAAGCCCATTTCCAACTCAAAATCCACCCTTTTGGAGGGACCGAAGACGGGCTCGGCGGCATCCTTTGGCAGGGTCTGCCCGTTCGGTCGGCGCACCGGCGTGCCGCTGGGGATCACCGTGGAGCTCCGGCCATGGTACCCCACGGGAATATGCAGCCAATTGGGCAGCAGGGCGTTTTCCGGATCCCGGAACATACTGCCAACGTTGGTGGCGTGTTCCTTGCTGGAGTAGAAATCCGTGTAATCGCCGATTTGTACCGGGAGCTGCATTTCCACCTCTTCCATCTTAAAGAGTACAACGTTCTTATGCCCCTCATTTTTTTGCAATTCGGGATTTTTCTCGTCAAATAGATCCGCGATGCGGTTGCGGACAAGCCTCCAGGTTTTCTTGCCGTCCGAGATGAAATCATTCAGGGTATCCTGCAGGAAGATATCCTCCGTAAGGGCTATGTTCCCGAAATAACCCAGCTGGTGGAGCGCCCCCAGGTCAATGGCGGTATTGCCGATCCTTGTCCCTATGGTGATGACGTCGTCCGGGGTCAGGAACACGCCAAAGGGAATGTTCTGAATCGGAAAGTCCGATTCCGGATCGACGGGAATCCAGGATCTGCGGTTGGGATCATTGGCGGCAAGCGACATAGGGCGATTGTTGATTTTTGTTTGATAAATTCCCTTTCAAATATATTATTTTATCTGGTTTAGGCTCTGTCAATTCGTACATTTACGGCCCCTGGCGGAATTTGAACTTTCGTCAATTCTAAAATTGGAAAATTGAAGGAAACCACTAGCCAGTTACCGATTAATCCTTATTCACCAACCATGGAGCGAGACCAGCAGATTTTTGATTTGATCGAGGCCGAAGCGCAACGCCAACGGCTCGGGATCGAACTTATCGCATCGGAGAATTTTACCAGCCCGCAGGTAATGGAAGCCGCGGGTTCCGTCCTTACGAACAAATATGCCGAAGGGTATCCCGGTAAACGCTATTATGGGGGGTGCGAAGTGGTGGACCAGGTGGAACAACTGGCCATTGACCGCGCCAAGGCGCTGTTTGGGGCGGAATACGCCAATGTGCAGCCCCACTCGGGATCGCAGGCGAATGCAGCCGTATATATGGCCTGCCTGCAACCCGGAGACACGATTCTGGGTTTTGATCTGTCCCATGGCGGCCACCTTACCCACGGGTCACCGGTCAACTTTTCCGGGAAGCTCTACAAGCCGGTATTTTATGGCGTTGACCGCGAAACCGGAAGGCTCAACTACGAGAAGATCCGCGAAGTGGCTGAAAAGGAAAGACCCAAACTGATTATCGCCGGGGCCTCCGCCTATTCAAGGGATATGGATTTTGCCGCTTTCCGCGAGATCGCGGACGGCGTCGGGGCGTTTCTCCTCGCGGACGTATCCCATCCTGCAGGCCTTATTGCGAAAGGATTGATGAATGATCCCATCCCGCATTGCCATTTTGTTACCACTACCACCCACAAGACGCTGCGCGGCCCGCGCGGCGGACTGATCCTGATGGGTACCGATTTTGACAATCCCTTTGATATCCGCTTTAAGAGTGGAAAACTGCGCAGTAT
>JBNKHB010000145.1:0-6550 GCA_050290125.1 Robiginitalea sp. | reverse complement strand
TGTACGGCCACCTGAGCAATTACAACGTAAAGAAGGGCCAGCGCGTTAAGCGCGGAGACCTGATCGGCTTTGTGGGCAGCACCGGGCGTAGCGAAGCGCCGCACCTGCACTACGAGGTCTGGAAGGACGACGAAAAGATCAATCCGATCAATTTCTATTACGGCAGCTTAACGGCCGAGGAGTTTGAGAACATGCTGAAGTTTGCCAACCAGGAGAACCAATCCCTTGACTAATGCACGTAGATCTTCCGGAAAAGCGGTATTACGGGATTGGCGAAGTAGCCAGGGCCTTTGAGGTAAATACCTCGCTCATCCGCTTTTGGGAGAAGGAATTCGATGTGCTGCAACCCAAGAAGAACGCCAAGGGCAACCGCAAGTTTACCCCTAAGGATATTGCGAACCTGGAACTGATCTACCATCTGGTGAAAGAGCGCGGCTTTACCCTGGAGGGCGCCAAGACCCATCTGAAGGAAAACCGGCAACAGACCCTGGACAACTTTGAGATCATCCGTAAACTGGAACGGGTTAAAGCCGAGCTTATTAAGATCAAGGACCAGCTCTGATGTAACAATCGGGCGAATCCTGCTACCTATACTTCGCTAACCATTTAATTGAATGCTATATGAAAAAGTGGCTCATCCCAGTTATCGTACTGGTCGTGCTGGCGGTTGTGTTGTACCGCTGGGCGGTAGGTTTCAACAACACCGCGGTTACCTATGAGGCCAACGCCAAAACGGCCTGGTCCAACGTGGAAAGCTCATACCAACGCCGTAACGATTTGATCGGCAACCTGGTGAATACCGTCCAGGGAGCGGCCGACTTTGAACGCGAAACGCTGCGCGAGGTCATCGAAGCCCGTTCCAAGGCTACCTCAACCACCATCGACGCGAACAACCTGAACGCCGCCCAGCTGGCCGAATTCCAGCAGGCGCAGAGCGGCCTCTCGTCCGCCCTGTCCCGATTGCTGGTAACGGTGGAACGCTATCCGGAACTGAAAGCCAACCAGAATTTCCTGGAATTGCAAAGTCAGTTGGAAAGCACCGAAAACCGGATCAACGTGGCCCGGGACCGGTTTAACGAGCAGGTGAACATCTACGATATCCATATCCGGAAATTCCCGAATTCCATCCTGGCCGGGTGGTTCGGCTTTGAGGACATGCCGCGCTATGAGGCGGCGCCCGGCTCCGAAGAAGCACCGGAGGTGGATTTTGACTTCAGTTCCTGATATGTCCGAAGTAGAGGGGTTTCTGGGTCCGGAGGAGGAAGCGGAAATTGTCCGCGCCATCCTGGAGGCGGAGCGGGAAACTTCGGGTGAGATTCGCGTACACCTGGAGTATACCGACCGGGGGGACCCCATGAAACGCGCCAAGGAATTGTTCCACCTACTCAAAATGGACAATACCCGCGAATCTAACGGGGTACTGATCTACGTGGCCGTCCACGACCATCATTTTGTGATTTACGGGGACAGCGGGATCCACCGGGCGGTACCCGACGGGTTTTGGGATTCCACCCGCGACCTGATGCAGGAACACTTTAAACGCGGCGCCTTTAAGGAAGGCATCGTGGAAGGCGTGCGATCCGCGGGCCGGGAACTAAAATCCCATTTCCCCTGGCGTCCCGACGATACAAACGAACTGAGCAATGAGATCTCCAAAAGCTAAGCTTTTTACCCTCCTGGCGGTATGCTTCTTCAGCATCCCGCTGGCAGCCCAGTTCGAAATCCCCGAGAAACCGCCCCTGGCGGAGCAGACCAGCCTATACGACTATATCGGACTGCTGCAGCCGGAACAAAAGCGGCAGCTGGAACAAAAGCTGATCCGCTATTCCGACAGTACCTCCACCCAGATCGTGATCGCCATCATCGCCTCCACGGAAGGCGAGAACATCCAATACCTGGGCGCGCAATGGGGCCAGGCATGGGGTATCGGCCAGGAGCGGGAAGACAACGGCATCCTGGTAATACTGGCCAGGGACGACCGTCGGATCGCGATCAACACGGGCTACGGCGTGGAGGAATTCCTCACGGACGCGCTCTCCAGGCGGATCATCGAGAACATCATCATCCCCGAATTCAAGCAAGGGGATTATTACGCCGGGCTGGACCGCGGCACGGACGCCATCTTCCAGGTACTCACCGGCCAGTTTGAGGGTTCGGGCAGGCCCTCTCAGGGCCCGGGTTTCCCGTTTGAGGCCCTCTTGCCCTTTATCATCTTCATCGTGATCATCATCATCCTGGCCTCCCGCAAGAGGCGTGGCGGCGGCAAAGGCGGCAAGCGTCGCTCGGGCCTGGACATCTGGGACGTGATCATCCTCAGCAATATGGGCCGTTCCGGTTCCTCCGGCGGAGGCTTTGGCAGCGGCGGCAGCTTCGGAGGCGGCTTTGGAGGCGGTTTCGGCGGTGGCGGCTTTGGAGGCGGCGGTGCTTCCGGGGGATGGTAACTTCCTGCCCTATTTCTTCCTCATAAAGATGTCGATCGGAACCCCGGTAAAGTTGAATTGCTGCCTGAGCTTATTTTCCAGGAAGCGCTTATAGGGATCCTTAACGTATTGCGGAAGGTTGCAGAAGAAGGCGAATTGCGGATGCGGGGTGGGCAGCTGCGTGCAGAATTTGATCTTAACGTATTTGCCTTTGGTAGCCGGGGGCGGGTTTCTTTCGATGATGGGCAGCATCAGCTCATTGAGCTTGCGGGTAGGTATGCGGCGCTGCCGATTGTTATACACTTCCACGGCCGTTTCGATCGCCTTGTAGATCCGCTGTTTGTTCAGCACGGAAATGAACAGGATAGGGACGTCCGTGAAAGGGGCAATAGCCTCGTGTATGAGCTTGGTATACTTCTTAACCGAGGCGGTATCCTTTTCCACCAGGTCCCACTTGTTAACCAGGATCACGATGCCTTTGTGGTTGCGCTCGGCCAGCCAGAAGATCTTCTGCACCTGTCCGTCGAATCCGCGAGAAGCGTCCAGCAGGATGAGGCAGACATCCGCGTGCTCGATGGTGCGCACCGAACGCATCACGGAATAGAACTCCAGGTCTTCCTTTACCTTGGACTTACGACGGATCCCAGCGGTATCCACCAGGTTGAATTCAAATCCAAAGCGGTTGTAACGCGTATCGATACTGTCGCGCGTGGTCCCTGCAATATCGGTAACGATATACCGGTCTTCGCCGATCAGGGCATTGATAAACGATGATTTACCGGCATTCGGGCGGCCCACCACTGCAAACCTGGGCAGCTCGCTTTCTGCTGACTCCTGCTCGGGCAAAACCGGCACCAGGGCATCCAGCAACTCCCCCGTTCCGCTGCCGTTAATACTGGAAACCGGATAGTAGTCCCCCAGGCCCAGGGCATAGAATTCCGCGGCGTCTTCCAACCGGGCGGCATTATCCACCTTGTTGACCACTAAGAATATCGGCTTGTCCACTTTGCGAAGCAGGGTTGCCACTTCCTGGTCCATCCCGGTAATGCCGGCTTCCGCGTCCACCATAAAAAGGATGGCATCGGCCTCGTCGATGGCCAGTTCCACCTGTCTGTCGATCTCCTTCTCAAATACGTCCTCGCTTCCCACTACGTAGCCGCCGGTATCGATCAGGGAGAATTCTTTCCCGTTCCAGTCACATTTACCGTAATGCCGGTCGCGGGTTACCCCGCTCACGGCATCAACGATGGCTTCGCGACGGCGGATCATGCGGTTGAAGAAGGTGGACTTGCCTACGTTTGGGCGACCAACAATGGCTACGATACCGGACATACAACAGATTCTGCCGGCAAAGGTAGAGGTATTCCCAAACAAAAAAAGCATAACCCTTGCGGGAATCCCTGCAGTTGCTTTGAATAATGCATAAAACCGCATACATTATGGCTTCTAAGAAGCGCTATGTCCCTGCCCAACGAAATAGTCCTGCGCCCCCGATTCCAGGAAGAGATCCCCGAACCCGCGGAAGAGTTGCTTGCGGCCTTTCAAGCCGCCGGGCAAGCGCCCTTCCGGGTCAAGCGGGTAGACGACCACGTATTTATCCGGTTCGACAGCCAGGAAAGTCATTTCTGGTCACCCCAGCTGCAACTGGAAATCGTGGAGGAATCCGAAGGTGCCAGCAAGGTCTATGGCTTATTCGGCCCTAATCCAACCTTGTGGACCTTTTTTATGTTCCTGCATTTCGGCGTGGCCACCCTCTTTGTGATCCTTGGCGTCTGGGCCTACAGCAGTGCGGCCCTGGGCAAGCCCTACGGGATCCTGGTAGGTGGCATGGTCGCCATGGTACTCATTTGGTTCGTGCTCTACGCCTTCGGGAGGGCCGGGAGGGCCAAAGGCAAGCCGCAGATGCAGGAGCTGCACCGCTTCTATCGGGAAATCACCCGTCGGTAATCACCCGGAGTTATACCCGAATCTTTTGAGCTGCCGGGCATTGCTGCGCCAATTCTTGTTGACCTTCACGAAGAGTTCCAAAAACACTTTCTTGGCAAAGAAGGTTTCCAGGTCTTTCCGGGCTTCGGTCCCTACGCGCTTCAGGGCACTGCCCTTGTGCCCTATGATGATCCCCTTCTGGGTATCCCGTTCCACCATGATCACGGCGCCGATCCGGATGAGCTCATCGCTTTCTTCAAAGCTCTCCGTTTCCACTTCCACCGCATAGGGGATCTCCTGCTTGTACTGTTGCAGGATCTTTTCGCGGATGATCTCATTGACAAAAAAGCGCTCGGGCTTGTCGGTGAGCTGATCTTTTGGGAAGTAGGGCGGCGCCTCGGGCAACAGCTCCAGGATCCGGTCCAGGACCGGTTGGATGCCAAATCGCTCCAGGGCCGAAATCGGATAGATCTCGGCATTCGGATAAGTGTCGGCCCAGTAGGCCACCTGTGCCTCCAACGTTGCCTGATCCGAGGTATCGATCTTATTGATCAGGAGCAGCACGGGGACCTTGGTGTCCCGTAACTTCTGGCCCAGCGAACTGTCTTTTAATTCCTTTTCGCCGATCTCCACCATATAGAGCAGGATATCGGCATCGTCCAGGGCCGTACGCACAAAATCCATCATGGATTCCTGCAGGCCGTATGCGGGTTTGATCACCCCGGGCGTATCCGATATGATCAGTTGAAAGTCGTCGCCGTTCACGATCCCCAGGATGCGGTGACGGGTAGTCTGGGCCTTGGAGGTGATGATGGACAGCCGCTCCCCTACCAGCGCATTCATAAGCGTGGACTTCCCCACATTGGGATTGCCGATGATGTTCACAAAGCCTGCCTTATGTTTGGTCATTGCGAAGTTTCTTGAGATAGGTTCGTGCCGCCGCATTCACCTTCGGGGCCAGCCAGAGGACGGCGATCATATTGGGGATGACCATCAGGGCGTAGGACAGGTCAATCAGGTTTTTGACCAGTTCCAGGGAAGCCACCGCCGCAAACACGATCATGATCACAAAGTACCAGTTATAAAGCTTCCCGATGCGCGCATTGGTAAGGAAGGACAGGCTTTTCACCCCGTAATAGGAATAGGTGAACAGGGTGGAAAGGGCAAAGGCGGTTACGATCAGCATCAGGAGTTCGTCCCCAAACCCGAAGAGGGTACTCCGGAAGGCGTTCAGCGTCATCACGATACCGCTGCCATCCTCCAGGTACGCCCCGGAAAGGATGATGACTACCGCGGTAAAGGTGCATACCATGATGGTATCTATAAAAGGGCCCAGCATGGCGACCAGGCCTTCACGGATAGGTTCTTCGTTGCGGGACTGGCCGTGGTACATGGGGGCGCTTCCCAGGCCGGCCTCGTTGGAGAACATGGCCCTGCGGATCCCGATGATCACCAGGCCCCAGAAACCGCCGGTCACAGCGGTGTTCAGATTCCAGGCCTCCGTCAGGATCAGCTTCAGCGACGGCCAGACCAGCGAGGAATTCAGCGCCATGACCACGATCACGGCGATCAGGTAGAGGAGTACCATAAAGGGCACAATGGCCGAGGCCACCTTGGCGATCTTGGTAAGCCCGCCGAAGATGACGAATGAAGTGATCAGTGCCAGCACCAGCCCGATGCCCAGCTTCCAGTTAAAGTCGCTGGTGGCGAAGAGCGTCTCGGAAGGTTCCACTACGCTCATAAAGGTTTCCGTAAACTGGTTGGCGGTAAACACCCCGAGGAAGCCGAACAGGCCACAGATGCAGAAAAAAACGGCCAGGGGTCGCGCGCGGGGACCCATGCCTTGTGTTATGTAGAACATCGGGCCGCCCTGGAGCTTGCCGTCCGAATCGGTGCCCCGGAACATGATGGACAGGCTGCAGGAATAGAATTTAATGCACATGCCGATCAGCGCCGTCACCCAGATCCAGAAAACCACGCCCGGTCCCCCGTCGTGGATGGCGATGGCCACCCCGGAGATATTCCCGAGGCCCACGGTAGCCGCCACGGCGGCCGAAAGCGCCTGGAAGGAACTCACTTCCCCCCGGGCATCCTTGTCGTCGTATTTACCGGCCGTAATGGCAATGGCATGACCGAAAAACCGGTAGGGTATAAAACGGGAATAGGCCACCAGAAACAGGCCTCCGCCGATCAGCAGCAGGAAC
>JBNKHB010000144.1:0-6579 GCA_050290125.1 Robiginitalea sp. | reverse complement strand
CCAGGCCCGAATGTCCGTAAAACAGCATGGCAGAAGCCTTTTTTATGGGCGTTCGTCCGAAAAATATGCGATCTGTCGGGTTTTCGAGACTAAAATTATATCCGGTAAGGGGTAATTCATTTCGACAAAACGCACACAACAGGCGTTCTCCCCGATATAAGTGGGCATTACATCCAAAACACCGTACAGGAGCCAGGAACGAGTCTAGGTCATTTACTATTTTTGATACCTTGGCGCACATTATAAGGCCATTACATACGTTAACCTACTTAGTAGCTTGTTCTGAATGAACTTTCAAGACAACAGATTCAACTATAAAATAATCTTTGCTGCGCTGTTGGCTGTGATTGTGGGCATCCTTATTGCCTTCTACTACAGCTATGCCCAAAGCCAGGCAGAGATTAGCTATTTGGAGCAAGAAAAGAACCTGCTTGTCAAGGACCTTACCCTGATGCGCACCGAGGTAGACCGCCTCTCCGCGCTTAACGAAGTCAACGAAATTGAACTCACCGACAGCCGCGACCGCGTACAGCAACTGATGGACTCGGTGGGCCGTCTGCAATTCGACATCCAGAAACTCCGGGAATATCGCACCGAGTTCCGCAAACTGGAAGCATCTTACGACAGCCTGAAGCTGAAAAACAACTTCCTGCAGTACAACAACATGGTGCTGAACGAGAAGTACGAGGAGACCAGGAAGATGATCGAGGACCTCAGGGGCCAGAGCAGGTCCATCGCCGAGGCCGAGGCCCGCTTGCGCGAGCAAAACCGCGAGCTGAGCATGGAGCTGCGCCGCAAGAGCTACCTGACCCTTACGTTTCCGGAAGGCAGCGGCTTCCGCATGCGCAGCGGCCGCCCTATCCGCACCAACAAGGCCTCTACCATCGAGAAATTGCGCGGGTGCGTGACCATTGCCGCCGGCGCATCGTCCGGGGTGGAAGAAAAAGTGCTCTACCTGCAATTCCTGGGCCCGAATATGGGCGTGATCGAAGATAATGCCAATACCATCTCGGTGAGCGGGAACATCTACAGCAAGCGCGTGGAGGTGATCTATACCGGGGAGGAGCTCAATATCTGCGACTTCATCACTGTTCCGGCAGAGTCGCTGACCCCCGGCATCTACACCCTCAATGTCTTTGAGGACGAAAAACTGCTGGCCAGCACCGAGTTTCAGCTGAAGTAATTCCTCCGGATTTTCCGTTAATATTCTATTTTTGCCCAATGGCAAATCAAGAAGACGATTTTAAACGGGTCGTATCCCACGCCAAGGAGTACGGATACGTGGTCCAGTCCAGCGAGATCTACGACGGGCTGAGCGCCGTTTACGACTATACCCAGAACGGGGCCGAACTCAAAAAGAACATACGGGAGTACTGGTGGCGCGCCATGGTCCAGCTGCACGAGAATATCGTGGGGATCGACGCGGCCATCTTTATGCACCCCACCACCTGGAAAGCTTCCGGGCACGTGGATGCGTTTAACGACCCGCTTATCGACAATAAGGACTCCAAGAAGCGCTACCGCGCCGACGTGCTGATCGAGGACTATGTGGCCAAACTGGAGGCGAAGATCGAGAAAGAGGTGGCCAAGGCCGCCAAGCGCTTCGGGGACTCCTTTGACCGGGAACAGTTCGTAACCACCAATCCCAGGGTGGTCGGGTACCAGGAGCAGGCGGAAACCATCCTGAAGCGGATGGGCAAGTCCCTGGAACGCGAGGACCTGGCGGACGTAAAGGCCCTGATCGACGAACTCGAGATCGCCTGCCCGGTATCGGGCTCGCGGAACTGGACGGAGGTGAAGCAGTTTAACCTGATGTTCGGCACCAAACTGGGCGCCAGCGCCGATTCTGCCATGGACTTGTACCTGAGGCCGGAGACGGCCCAGGGCATCTTTGTGAACTTTCTGAACGTCCAGAAGAGCAGCCGCCTGAAGATCCCCTTCGGGATCGCCCAGGTAGGGAAGGCGTTCCGCAACGAGATCGTAGCCCGGCAATTTATTTTCCGCATGCGGGAATTCGAACAGATGGAGATGCAATTCTTTATCCCGCCAGGCAAGCAGCAGGAGTGGTATGCCTACTGGAAAGAGGCGCGGATGAAATGGCACCTCTCGCTGGGGCTGGGCGCGGAAAATTACCGCTTCCACGACCACGAGAAGCTGGCCCACTACGCCGACGCTGCCGCAGATATCGAATTCCGCTTTCCCTTTGGCTTCAAGGAACTGGAAGGCATCCACTCGCGGACCGATTTTGACCTGGGGAACCACGAGAAATACTCAGGCAAGAAATTACAGTACTTTGACCCGGACCTGAACGAGCACTACGTGCCTTACGTGATCGAAACTTCCATCGGGCTGGACCGGATGTTCCTGGCAGTCTTCTCGCACTCCCTGCAGGAAGAGATCCTGGAAGACGGTTCTTCCCGTACGGTATTGCGCCTGCCTGCCGTGCTGGCGCCTACCAAGGCGGCCGTACTGCCGCTGATCAAACGCGACGGCCTGCCGGAACTGGCCCACGAGATCGTGGACGAACTCAAGTGGGAATTCAACGTGCAATACGATGAGAAGGATGCGGTTGGAAGGCGCTACCGGCGTCAGGATGCCGCCGGGACGCCCTTGTGCATAACGGTAGACCACCAGTCGCTCGAAGACCGCACGGTGACCGTGCGTTTCCGGGACAGTATGGAGCAGCAGCGCGTGGCCATCGACCAGGTGGCGGCCATCGTGCACCGGGAAGTGGATATGAAGCACTGGCTCCAGAAAATGGAGCAGGCCTAAGGCGTATAGCGCAGGCTGAATCCTGCGTAGTAATTCCTGTCGTTCCCCGGGTAAAAGTACCGGGGCTGCGCCCCCCCGAACCCGGTTGCATTGATCAGTACCGAACTGGCATACAACGTATCGAAGAGATTGTTTACCCCGGCTTCCAACCCGGCCTGCAAGTCGGGCCCCAGGGAAAAGCGGTAGCCCGCCTGGGCGTTGACCAGGTTATAGGCATCGCTTTCCAGGGTATTGGCGTCGGTGAGCGGGATGCCATCCACGTACTGGTAGCTGGCACTGAGGAACCATCCGCCATCGCCCCTTAGACTGAATCCGGAATAGATACGGTGACGGGGCACCCCGGTAAGCCGGTTACCCGAATAATCTTCATCCCCGTCCACGAAATCCCTGAAATAATGGTCGTTCAGGGTGTAGGAAATAAACGGCGACAGGGCTGCCCGCGAGCCCAAGCCCATGCGATATTCCAGGCTCGCTTCCAGGCCGGTATGGCGGGTCTTGCCTGCATTGCGGCCTATGTACTCATCCTCGCCTACCCGGTCGGCTACCAGCAGGTCGCGGATGGCGATCCGGTAGAGGGCGGCGGTAAGTCGCAACCTGCCCTCCAACAGGGCCGCATGGCCGCCCAGTTCCGTATTCATCCCTTTCTCCTGCCCGATTTCCGGGTTTACCAGGCCGTCCGGGCTCAGCGATTCCTCCAGGCTCGGGTTGTTGAAGCCCCGGCTCAGATTCGCATAGAGATAGGATCCCCGGCCCAGCAGGTAGCGGAGATCCAGGTTCGGGAGCAGGATAGGATTGAATTCCCGGCGCGCGGAGCGGTTTTCCGTTCCGCTCCCCTGCATGTCGCGGAAATCATAGCTCGTTCGGTTCAGCGCCAGCCCGCCGCGCAGGCGGAACCGTTCTCCCAGGGGTACGGTAAGGGAGGCAAAGAAGGAGGCCTGGCTGCGGAATTCCCGGTTGCGGCTCAGCAAATCGCCCTGCAGGCTGCCTTCGCCGCCATTGCTTTCGTAAAGGTTTTCATAGGTATTCCAGTTGTACTGGTCCCGGTACCATTCCCCGCCCCATTCCGCGTTAAACGCCTGGTCTCCCAGCTGGAATTCCAGGTCAAATACGGAGCGAAACCCGAAGCCCAGGGTAAATTCGTCCAGGATATTGAAAGGCCGCGGCTCGTAATGGTCCAGATAGGTATAAAATAAACTGGTCCGGTTTCGGAAGCCGTCACTAAGGGCAATCCGGTCCGAAAGGCCGAGCAGGGTGTACTTATTGGCTTCATACCCTTTGGCGGCCGCCCAGGTAAAGGCGGCCTGGGTGGGGTCTTCCTCGAAGGCGGTCCGGGAAAGCGAACTAGGGATCTCCGCCCGGTAGTCGATATAGTTGGCCAGCAGGCCAATTCGGTGTCGCTCGCCCGCCCGGAATGAAAGGTCCACGAGCAGGCCGTCGCGGTCAAACGCATTATTCTCGCGATACCCCTGCGATGTCAGGCGGTTGTAGCGGACCTGCGCGCTGAAGGTGCTGTCCGCATGGGTGAGCTCCAGGTTGCTTTTGAACATGCCATAGGAACCTGCGGCGGTCCGGGTGGCCAGGCGGGTACCCATTCGGGGAGCCCCGTCGGTCTGGAGGATCAGCGCCCCGCCCAGCGCCGCACCGTAGGCCGAGCTCTTCGGGCCCTTTACCACCTGGATGCTCGCCAGGTTGTCCAGGTCATAGGCTTCCAGCGTGGAAAAGCCGGTCCCGTTGGTAACCGGAATGTCGTTGTAGTACATCCGGAGCTTGTCCGTACCAAAAGGGGTTCGTGCACCCACCCCGCGAATGGTGATCCGATTCGTGTTCAGCGCGCCGGAGAGGAAGTAAACGCCGGGCACCTGGTTCAGGGTAGTGGCAAAGTCCACCGGGTTTTGCCGGCGGATGGCCTGCCCGGTGACGATCTGTGCCGGGGTAAGGCCCAGGGTGGAAACGGTCTCGGATTCGGTTCGCAATACCACTTCCTCCAGCGCAATCACGGAGTCCCGCGATTGTTCTTGCCCCCTTGCGGCCAGGGGAGTCGCAAGGCCAAGCGTCAATAGGCAGAATATTTTTAACCGGACCTCCATATCCGGCAAATATACCTGCTAAAACCGAAACCCGATATTCAGTCCGGCCCGATATATAAAGTCGTCCTGAAATTCTTCCGGATTTACGGTGCGCCCGATGCCCCCGTAGACCTCTAGCGTAAAGCGCTGTGAACGGGTGGTCCATTTGCTCCCGGCTCCCAGGCCCAGCGCAACCGAGCTATAACGGTAATTAGGCTCCGGGTCTACCCGAATGTCGGTTTCCCGCCCCTTAAAGTAGAGGCCAAACGCCTCCGCGAAGAAGCCGGCCCTCGGCACATAACCAAAGTAGGCCCTGAGGTTCGGGCCGATACCGAAATCCCCGTTGTAATCATACGGGTCATTGTCCCAATAAACGGTCCCGCCGAGACTCAGATCGTCGCCGAAGAAGTACTCGTAGGATCCCTCCACGGCGCCCGTGGCCATGAACAATCCGGCATTTAGTTTCAGCTCCCGGTCGGGGCCCAGGGGTGGATACGCCTGGGCCCGGGCAAGTTGCGCTGTGGCCAGGATCAAAAGCAGATAGAGGATACGTGCCATCTTTTATTTTTGGGTTAGGGAAACAAATAGCGTTCCATTTTTTTGGCAATCGAGCGCCATATTGGCCTCACAGGCCAAAATTAGCGGCTTTCGGGCGTTTTCTAACTCCGCTTCATTCCCTATTTTTGACACAAACTCCGCAGCTTGAAAATAGTTTCGTACAATGTGAACGGGATCCGGGCCGCAATGGGCAAGGGACTGCTCACCTGGCTGCGGCAGACCGATCCCGACGTGATTTGCCTGCAGGAGATCAAAGCCCTGGAGGAGCAGGTGGATACGGAGCTCTTTACGAAGATTGGCTACCCTTATCAATATTGGTTCAGCGCGGAGAAGAAAGGGTACAGTGGCGTGGCCATCCTTTCACGCCAAGAGCCCGACCGGGTAGTCCGCGGCACGGGCATCTCCTACATGGATACGGAAGGGAGGAACATCCGGGCTGATTTTGCCGGGGTTTCCGTCATGAGTATCTATGTCCCATCGGGCACCAATCTGGCGCGCCTGGATCACAAGTTGCAGTATATGGCGGATTTTCAGCAGTATGTAGACCGGCTGAAAGTCGAGTACCCGGGCCTGGTGATCTGCGGGGACTACAATATCTGCCATCGTGCCATCGACATCCACGACCCGCTGCGCAACAAGAACGTTTCCGGATTTTTGCCGGTGGAGCGGGAGTGGATCGGCAATTTCATCGACAGCGGATTCATCGACAGTTTCCGGCATTTCAATGACCACCCGCACCATTATACCTGGTGGAGCTACCGCGCCGGGGCCCGTTCAAAGAATAAAGGCTGGCGCCTGGATTACGCAATGGTAAGCCAACACCTGGAGCCGCAACTCCGGCGCTCGGTGATCCTGAGCGAGGCCGTTCACAGCGACCATTGCCCGATATTGCTGGAATTAAGCGAATAAAACGATACCAAATACACCGAGCTATGGAATACACCAACTTACCGCACACCGACATAGAGGTAAGCAAGATCTGCCTGGGCACCATGACCTGGGGGCGTCAGAATACGGAGGAAGAAGGCCACGCCCAGATGGACTACGCTGTGGATCAGGGGATCAATTTCTTTGATACAGCGGAATTGTACCCGATACCGCCGCACCAGGACTTCCGCTGCATTACCGAAAAGATCGTCGGCAGCTGGTTTAAGAAGACGGGGAAGCGGGAAGACATCGTCCT
>JBNKHB010000143.1:0-6643 GCA_050290125.1 Robiginitalea sp. | reverse complement strand
CACCATGGCTTCTGCGGCTATATGCGTGGAAAAACGTATGTTCAGCGGGAAATCATAGTTCCGGGCAAATTCTTCAAAGTAAGCTTTGGCATCTTCGGGAGTGAACCTCTTCTCCATATTCCCAAAAACCGGTTCGTCCCCGAAGTGCAGGATAAAGCGCGCATTCTCCACATCTCGCTCGGTAGGCGTGCCATATACCCTGAGCGAATTGAAATAGAAGCGCTGGGCCTGCCCGATAGTCTCGATGCACTGCACCATATTTGCGTAGAAATAGATCACTTCCTTGTAAAGGGACCGGATTTGCTCATCTGCAATATGGTCCAGCCGGTGCGAGAAGAACAGGCGGTGCAACTTATAGGCGTCGAATTTGAGCTTCGGATACTTGAACTGCGGCTCCTCGGTGTATTTGGAACTGAAGAAGCGATGCTTCTCTTTCTCCGCGTTCAGCGGATTGATATACTGCAGGAGTTCAATGCGGCGAACCAGGCGGTCGAGGTGTGCATCTATCTCAAAAACCCGGGCATAATCCCGCCTCAGGTCCGGGTGGATTTCTTGTGGAGTCATAGGCTGTGCTGGAATTCCGCCAGCTGCAAAGGTATCAATTCTTTCAATTGACGGGATACGGATGCCACTACCTCGGGGTAGATTTGTCCGCTGGTCTCATCGCAGTACACTTTGGCAATTTCCGTGGCAAGGACCAGGGTATTCTCGAAATTACCAGTAATGTATTTGAGAAAATACCCGTTGCCCTGGAAAGTATCGTTGATCCGGGATGTCTGAGGAATCCCATTGGGCAATTGCATGTCCGCCAGTCGTATCCGCCAGGATTCGACCAGGCCCCCGAAACGGGCGTTGTCGATATTGCTGGTCCCCAGGTTCCATGTAGGTACCTCGCGATCCCAGCGCAGACGATTATAACTGTGCATGTCAATGACCAGGACGGCCCCGTACAAGGCTTCCAGCTTGGCGACAAGCGCCTCCACCACCCGGTAAAACCGGTGGTGCTTGTCCAGGCTTGCCTGTTTCTCTGCCGCAGGCAGCGGCCGTTTCCACAGCGCCTTTCCCCAGGCATCCTCATAGACCGCGGACTCCGGAGGCCGGTTAAGGTCGTATTCGAAACGGCTGTCGCAACCCCAGATCACTATGGGGTGCCGGGCGACCATCTGCAAGGTACAGGGATCCTCTTCGTACCAGCGCTCGTATTCCGTATGGGTGCAGTACTCCCACAGGGAGCGCCGGAACTGGTGCCCCTCGTGCACCGCCCCGCAGATATAGGGTGCGTAGGAAGTAATACTGAGACAAAAGGAATAGTCGTCGGCTACCGCCTCAAACGGTTTTTCGGCTCCGATCAGGCCGATCATCTCGTCAGGGGTAAGCCTATGCATCCTCCACTTCTTTGCGCAGCCGGGAGCGGCGGTCGAAAGCTTTCAGCTTGGCCTCCACCTTGCTCTCGATAAAGTCGATGACCCTGGATTGGATCTTGGTCTTATACGCCTTGTTCATATAGGTGATGCCGCCGGGCGACATTACATTCACCTCTACCAGCTTCCCTCCGATCACATCGATACCCACAAAGAACAACCCGTCCTTGACCAGTTTAGGCCCGATCTGCTTGCAGAGGGCCTTCTCCTCGCGACTCAGCACGTGTTTGGCAACCGAACCGCCCGCAGATACATTGGAACGGTGGTCGTCCGATCCCGGTATTCGGCGCATGGCCCCAATGGGCTCACCATTCAGGATCAATATGCGGATATCGCCTTTGTCCGCTCCCTCTATATACTCCTGCAGGATCACATAGTTGGATGTACCGTCCGCGTTGGAGATATAGAAGTCCAGCAGCGAATTGATGCTGGACATGGCGGCTTTCTCAATAAGGATCACCCCGGAGCCCCCGAAACCGTTCAGGGGTTTCAGGATCATTTTGGTAGCCTTTGATTCCCGGATCTGCCGGATCAGGTAGTTCTTGTTCTTGGAGACGTGTGTGGCCGGAATGATATTGTTGTGGCTGTCGCCGAAAGCGGCGGTATACAGTTTGTTGTTCGCCTCCCGCAACCCCTGCAGGGAATTCATGATAAAGACATCGTCCTTCACCGAATCCAGGAAATTGAGCATCAGTGGGTCCAGCGGTGGATTGGCCCGCATAAAGATTACGTCAAAGCCGGCCAGCGGCAGCATTTCCTCGCGGGTATCGGCCTTCTTGTAAAAGGCTTTCAGGCTGGAAGGCACCTTCTCCATCCGGTTGATCACCGTACAGAAGGCGTTAGTAACGCTGTTGCGGATGGTCAGATTGGCCGGCGTACACAGCGCCACCCCGTGGTTGCGGCGCACGCATTCGTGGATCAGCGCCAGGCTCGTATCGTTCTCCGGGTCAATGGCTTCCCAGGGATACATCAGAAAGCAGATATTCATGGCAGTCTGTTATTTAACTTCATCCCAGTGGTCGTCCCATTCCTTTACTTTGGGCGACCCCAGTTTTCCTACCGATTTCGCCACGAGCATGGATACCGTGGCGTCGCCGGTTACGTTCACGACCGTCCGGCACATATCCAGCGGCCGGTCTACTGCAAAGATCAGCGCAAGCCCTATAGCGAGTTTGTCGGCCGGGAAACCGATGGCCTCCAGGACGATCACCAACATGACCATACCGGCACCAGGTACGGCTGCCGAACCAATGGAGGCCAGCAAGGCCGTTAGGATGATGGTCAACTGGTCGCCAAGGGTTAGGTCAAATCCCAGGGCCTGGGAAATGAATACGGCGGCCACCCCCTGATACAGGCTCGTGCCATCCATGTTAATGGTGGCGCCTACGGGCAGTACAAAACTGGAAACCTCCTTATCCACCCCGATATGCTCCTCCACCCGCTCCATGGTAACCGGCAGGGTAGCCGCGCTGGAACTCGTAGAAAATGCAAGCAACTGGGCCGGGCTGATTTTACTCAGGAAGGTCCATGGATTATAGCGCGTAAAGAGGGAGACGATCACGCTGTAGAAAACGATCAGTAGCAGCAGCCCCAGCACCACCACGCCGGCGTACTTCAGCAGGGCCAGCAACAGGTCCGGGTCCCCGGAGGACACCACAACGTTGGCCAGCAGGGCAAAAACGGCCACGGGTGCGGTCAGCATGATCAGGTCCACCATTTTAAGGACCACCTCGTTAAGGGAGTCGAAGAAGTCTTTCAGCGGTTTTGCCGCTTTCTCCCCGATCAGCAGCATGGAAATCCCAAGAAAGATCGTAAAGAAGATCACTTGAAGCATCAGGCTGTTATCACTTACCGCCCTGAAGGCGTTGTCAGGTACCATATCCACCAGGAATTGCAAGGGGCCGCTCTCCCGTTGCCGGCTGGCCTCCTCTATTTTAGAGGTTACCCCTGCGTCCGAGGAATAGGTTTCCGTAAGCTGGGCAATGGTATCCTCCGAAATCCCGTCTCCGGGCCGCAAGAGATTGACAAGCACCAACCCAATGGTTATGGCCACCACCGTAGTGATAATGTAGGTGGCAATGGTGCGCAGGCCGATATTCCGGAATTTGCTGATGTCCTTCAGGTCGGATATCCCCTTTACCAGCGATGCCAGGATCAGGGGAATGGCGATGAGTTTCAGGAGGTTGACAAAAATGGTCCCGAACGGGTTCACCCAATCCTGCACAAAACCGGCACCCCAATCCGGGAGCGTCATGATAAATCCAAATACGATACCCAGTAGCATCCCGATCAGGATCTGCCAGTGAAGTTCGAGTTTCCGCATAGGCTGTAAGGGGTTTTAAGCGGGAAGATACTATTTATGCGCGAAAACCCCTGAAACCGATCACAATTTGGAGAGGCGCGAAAGCAGGTAGAAATCCGCCAGCACCAGGGCGGCCATGGCCTCTACGATGGGCACCGCCCGCGGCACCACGCAGGGATCGTGCCGGCCCCTGCCCTGTACGGTAACCGGATTCCCTTCCTGGTCGATGGTGTCATAAGGCTGCAACAAGGTCGCCACGGGCTTAAAGGCCACACGGAAATAGATATCCATCCCGTTGCTGATCCCGCCCTGAACACCGCCGCTGTGGTTCGAAAGCGTACTGCCGTCAGGATTGTATTTGTCGTTGTGCTCGCTGCCTTTCATGGCAACGCCTGCAAAGCCGCTGCCGTACTCAAAGCCCTTGACGGCATTGATGGAAAGCATCGCCTGGCCAAGCCGGGCGTGCAATTTGTCAAATACCGGTTCGCCGAGGCCGATCGGCACATTCCGGATCACACAGCTGACAATCCCGCCGATGGTATCGCCTTCTTTGCGGACCTCGCGGATCCGTTCCTCCATGCGGGTTGCGGTATCCGGGTCCGGACAGCGCACGGGATTGGACTCGGTTAAAGTGAGGTCCAATTCGGAATAATCCTTCTCCAGCCCAATGTCCCCTACCTGGGAAACAAAGGCCATAAATTCGGTCTCTTTCAGCAACTGACGGGCAATGGCTCCGCCAACCACCCGGCTCACCTTCTCCCGTGCCGAACTCCGACCCCCTCCCCGGTAGTCGCGCAGGCCGTACTTCTGCTCATATACGTAATCCGCATGCGAGGGCCGGTAGGTCTTGGCCATTTCCGAGTAGTCTTTAGATTTCTGGTCTGCGTTCCGGATAAAGAATCCGATGGGGGTACCGGTGGTTTTTCCCTCGAAAAGGCCCGAATAGAATTCCACCCGGTCCGGCTCCTTGCGTTGGGTAACGATAGCCGACTGGCCTGGCCTACGCCGGTCCAATTCCCGTTGGATGGCATCCAGATCCAGCTCAAGCCCTGCGGGACACCCATCCAGTACGCCACCCATCCCGGCACCGTGGGATTCCCCGAAGGTGGTGAGCCTCAATACGCTTCCAAAGGTATTTCCTGCCATGTTTTATTCGGTTTAGTGCGCCCTGCAGGCATGCGAAGCCCAAAGGTAGTCTTTACCGCCCTGCCGTCCAAAGCGGCCTGGTAATATTGATTTAACAAATATCCGCCAGGCTTAATCAATTCTTAACCATTCGATATTCAATTGATGATTACCCACCTGCTGTATTATCATACCAGCCGTTATATTTTTGTCCAAATTCTCCCTCATTGAAAAAGAGAAAGATCGATGTTGCCGTTATCTCGGACCTCCATCTGGGATCCCAGCCGTGCCGTGCGGACGAATTGCTGGCTTATCTGAGCAGCATTCGGCCGGACACGCTGGTTCTGAACGGGGATATAATTGATCTATCGCATTTCCAGCGTCAGTTCTTCCCACCCTCCCACTTTAAAGTCCTCAAAAAGATCCTGGGTATGGCGGCCAGTGGAACCCGGGTGTTTTATCTCCCCGGAAACCACGATGCGCTGTTGCGCAAGTTCGGGGATGTGGATATCGGGAATTTCCACCTGCGCCCCAAGTTATTGTTGGAACTGGATGGCCGTAAGACCTGGTGCTTCCATGGAGACGTGCTGGATTCGGCAGGGAACCCCACACGGCTGGCTGCGAAACTCGGAACTACGGGATATAAACTTTTACTTCAGATAAATAGGCTTAGAGATTTTATATTAAAATTACTAGGAAAAGAAAAATATTCCCTGGCCAGGCGGGTCAGCCGTCGCGACCCGACCGCTACCCGACGCGCCCGGAGTTTTGAGAACACCGCCGCGGAACTGGCGATCCGCAACCAGTACGATACCGTAATCTGCAGCCATATCCACCTGCCCAAAAAGGAGTGGGTGGAAACCGAAAAGGGAAAATGCCTGTATTTGAATTCCGGGGATTGGACCGAGAATCTGACCGCCGCGGAATACGCCTTTAAGCGCTGGAAGCTATACCGGTACAACGAGGATAAGCTCTCTCCCTTCTTTGCGGACGAAGACCTCAAGGAAATGGACATGAATGAGCTGATCAATCACATCGTGGCCAAAAAAGAAAGGGGCCGGCAAAAGGACACGGAGCGTGCCGCCCCGGACGGCTCAGACGACTAGCGCCTCCTTTAGGATACTCACGGGATGCCGGGCGAGCCGACCGGTGCCGTCCGCTATCTGATGCCGGCAACTGGTGCCGTTGGCCGCCAGGATCACTTCGGGCTGCGATTTCCGGATGGCCGGGAATAACCTGAGTTCGCCCACCTGCATGCTCACTTCGTAGTGCTCTTTTTCATAACCGAACGAACCGGCCATACCGCAGCAGCCGGAAGGAATAATACTTACCTGGTAATTTTCGGGAAGATTCAGGATGTCAAAAGTGACTTTCTGATCGGACAGGGCCTTCTGATAACAATGATTATGAATTTTTAACTGGCGGTTTTCCGAGGTAAACTGTTCACTGCGAATGCGACCCGCACGGACCTCGGAAGCCAGGAATTCCTCAATCAGGAAGGCATTTGCAGCGATCGCCTTAGCCGTATTCCCCGGCAACCCGAACCGCTGGTATTCGTCGCGGAAGGTAAGCACGGCGGAAGGCTCCAGACCCAAGACGGGAATCCCCTGTTCTGCCCATGCCAAAAGGTCCTCAGCGTTCTTATGGGCCAGTTCCCGGGCCTGTTTCAGAAAGCCTTTGGAGATAAAAGTCCGACCGCTTTCTGCGCACCATATTTGAGGGCGATAGCCCAGGCGAACCAGTACTTCCAGGGCATCCTTACCCTGTTCAATGTCCAGGTAGCGGGTAAATTCAT
>JBNKHB010000142.1:0-6647 GCA_050290125.1 Robiginitalea sp. | reverse complement strand
CCAAGGTACTGGAAGACGGCCGGACGTCGCAGCTTACCATCGTACCCTTTTACGACCGCACGGACCTGATCCGCGAAACCCTGGGTACGCTGGAGGAGGCGCTGAGCCTGGAAGTGCTCATTACGGTGCTGGTGATCGTGGTGATGGTCTTTAACCTGCGGGCGTCGATCCTGATTTCGGGCCTGCTACCGGTGGCCGTATTGATGGTCTTTGTGGCCATGAAAGGCTTTGGCGTGGATGCGAACATCGTGGCCCTTTCCGGGATTGCCATTGCCATTGGGACGATGGTGGATATGGGGGTGATCCTCTGTGAGAACATTATCAGGCACCTGGAGGAACGACAGGGGGACGAACCTGTCAACAGCGTCGTATACCGCGCCTCCGCCGAGGTGTCCGGAGCTATTTTGACCGCTGTGATGACCACCATCATCAGTTTTATCCCGGTCTTTACCATGATCGGCGCCGAGGGTAAATTGTTCCGGCCGCTGGCCTTTACCAAAACCTTCGCCCTGGTGGCATCCCTGCTGGTGGCGCTCTTTTTGATCCCACCTTTTGCCGCCTACTTCTTTAGAAAACGATCCGGCCGCCCGAGATGGCAACCCATTTGGAACGGCTTGCTGGTCGTACTGGGCCTGGCCGCACTGGTTATGGGATACCCCCTGGGGCTCGCACTGATCGCATTCGGCGCCGTGGGCCTGTTGGCGGAACCCATGGTGGCTGCGCGGCTGCCGAAGTCCGTTTCGCGGTGGGGACAGCGGCGGACGCTCCTGAATGTAGTGATCTCCGCCTTGCTCGTTTTGGCCCTCCTTACAGCTTACTGGCGACCGCTCGGCCCGGACCAGGGCCTGGCCAGGAATTTCCTGCTGGTAGCCCTTTTCAGCTTCGGTTTGCTGGGCGTCTTTACCCTGTTCCGGAGGTACTACAGCAGGCTGCTGAGGTGGACCCTTCGGAATAAGTTGTTATTCCTCGCATTGCCGGTGGCCCTGGTGCTCAGCGGCTTCCTGATCATGCGCAGCACCGGCAAGGAATTCATGCCTGCCCTTAACGAAGGCTCCTTCCTGCTGATGCCCACATCGCTGCCCCACGCCGGAGTGGCGGAAAATAAACGGGTTTTGCAACAACTGGACATGGCAGTGGCCGCGATTCCCGAGATCCAAACAGTGGTGGGCAAGTCGGGCCGGACCGAGTCGGCCCTGGACCCGGCCCCGCTCTCCATGTACGAGAATATTATTCAGTACAAACCCGAATACCTGCAGGACGAGGGCGGGCAGCGCCAGCGATACCAGGTGGACGACCGGGGCCTGTACGCCCTGAAATCCGGCGGGAAGGTAGCCAATCCCAATACGGTGAGCGATACGGTCACGGCGGTGCCTTTTGGCAGCGTCACCCACCAAATGCTCATCGCGGATGAGGATGGCGAGTATTTCCGCAGCTGGCGGCCCGAAATCCGCACCCCTGATGATATCTGGAATGAGATCGTCACAGCCACGCGGCTGCCGGGGGTAACCTCGGCCCCTAAGTTGCAACCCATCGAAACGCGGTTGGTGATGCTGCAGACCGGGATGCGGGCACCGATGGGCATCAAAGTAAAAGGCCGTAACCTGGAGCAGATCGAGGCCTTCGGGTTGCAGCTGGAAGGCATCCTCAAGGAATCGGACGGGGTAAAGGACGAGGCGGTCTTTGCGGAGCGCATCGTCGGAAAACCTTATTTGCTGATCGACATTGACCGGGACCAATTGGTCCGTTACGGCCTGCAGATCGAGGATGTGCAACGGGTCCTGGAAGTGGCCATGGGCGGCATGGCCCTAAGCCAGACGGTAGAGGGCCGGGAGCGGTATACCGTGCGGGTTCGTTATCCCAGGGAGCTGCGCGACTCCCCCGAGGATATCGCCGACATTTACATCCCGGTGGCCGGGGGGCAACAGGTCCCGATGGGCGATCTGGTGGATATCCGATACCAGCGTGGTCCGCAGATGATCAAAAGCGAGGACACCTTCCTGGTCGGCTACGTGCTGTTCGACAAACTGGACGGCTATGCGGAAGTTACCGTAGTGGAGAATGCCCAGGAATTGATCCGGCAGAAGATCGCTTCCGGGGAACTGGTGGTACCTGCCGGGATCAGTTACCAGTTCGCCGGCACTTATGAGAATCAACTCCGGGCGGAGCGCACGCTTTCCGTGGTGGTCCCCATGGTATTGCTGATCATCTTCCTGATCCTGTACTTCCAGTTCCGCTCCGTAAGCACATCGCTCATGGTGTTCAGCGGCATCGCCGTGGCCTTCGCCGGCGGTTTTGTCATGATCTGGCTCTATGGGCAGGACTGGTTTTTCAACGTCAACCTGTTGGGAGAGAACCTGCGGGAGTTGTTCCGGATGCACCCGGTAAACCTCAGCGTTGCCGTATGGGTCGGGTTTATAGCCCTTTTCGGGATCGCTACGGACGACGGGGTGGTAATGGCCACCTACCTTACCCAGT
The DNA here is from genome assembly GCA_050290125.1 of Robiginitalea sp. Lineage (GTDB taxonomy): Bacteria > Bacteroidota > Bacteroidia > Flavobacteriales > Flavobacteriaceae > Robiginitalea. The sequence goes on along the minus strand of JBNKHB010000142.1, from coordinate 4,172 downwards.
CCTTCCGCCGCAATCGGCCGGATTCTGTGGAGGCCATCCGGGATGCCGTTGTGGAAGCCGGGGAAAAACGGATCCGTCCCTGTCTGATGACCACAGCGACCACGGTACTGGCCCTGCTGCCGGTGTTGACCTCTACCGGGCGTGGCAGCGACATCATGATCCCGATGGCCATCCCCAGCTTTGGCGGGATGATGTTCGCCCTGGTCACCCTATTTGTAGTACCCGTGCTATACGGATGGCGGGAAGAATACCAATTGAGCCGCAATCGCGTGGCAGCGTTGCCCGAAGCGGATAAAAACGTACTATCATGATGCGAGTTAAATACGGATGGATCGCGCTAGGCGCCACCCTGTTGTCAGCGGTGGCCGGTGCCCAGGAACTGGATTATTATCTGGATGTTGCCGACAACCAGAATCCGGAATTGCAGGCCATGCGCCTGAAATACGACCTGGCCGTTGAGCGGGTGGAGGAAGCGGGAGCGCTGCCGGATACCGAAATCGGAGCAGGCTTGTTTGTAAGTGAACCCGAAACCCGTACGGGCGCACAGAAGGCCCGGTTCTCCATTCGCCAAATGCTCCCCTGGTTCGGGGGTATCACGGCACGAGAAGCACTGGCAGGCAGCATGGCGGAAGTGGACTACCTGGATTGGGTGATCGCCCGCAGGAAACTGCGTCTGGAAACCGCCCGGGGCTATTACCGCTTGCAGGCCCTGCAAGAGCAGATCGGCATCCTGCAGGAGCAGGAGGGATTGCTCGACTCCTGGTCGGAGATCGCGCTCACGGGGGTTAGCAACGGACGCGCCTCTGCCGTGGACGTGCTTAAACTGGACATCCGGAAAGAGGATCTGGTGGCGCGCCGCCGCATCCTGGAAAACCAATACGATGCGGCACACCTGGCGTTTTTTAAGCGGATCAATGCCGAGCAATCGGCGATAGCATTTCCCATGGAATCCTGGCCGGATTCCTTGCCGCCCGCCCCGCCGGTCGCCCTGGGCCCCCACCCGGAATTGGAGCGCTATGAGCGGCTGTATGAATCCGTTGCCCGCGACGAGGCCCTGAACCGCAAGGAAGCGGGTCCGCGCCTGGGCTTTGGGGTGGATTACATCCCGGTTGCCGAACGTACTGATATGACGGTAGCCGACAACGGGAAGGATATCCTGATGCCCATGGTGTCGCTTTCGGTACCGCTTTTCAATACCAAATACAGATCCCGCACGCGGCAAAACGAACTGCGGCAGGAGGCCCTGCAGGCGGAGGAATTATCCCGGCGTAATACGCTGGAGACCTTGCTTGCCGATGCCTGGCAAGGCCGGGAGTCGGCCCGCATCCGGTACAATACCGGATCGGGTAATATCCTGAAAACCCGTCAGGCCGCGGAGATCCTGCTTAAGAATTATCAGACGGATACCGTGGATTTCACGGAGCTGCTGGAGATACAGGAAATCGAGCTCAGGTTGCTTGTGGAGCGCACGGAGGCCCTGGAGGCCTACCTGGGACAGGCAGCCCTGGTAAATTACCTGACGGCCGAACCGTGAAAGTTGCCATATGGGCCCGGAAGGGCCGATGGCTTTTCTAACTTTAACCAGATTAAGAAACAATGAAACATACATATAAAATCGTAGGAATGACCTGCAGCGGTTGTCGCAACCATGTGGAGCAGGCGTTGGCTCAGGTGGAGGGCGTGCGTTCAGCCGTGGTAGACCTGGATGCAGGAACGGCCGAGTTGGAAATGGAAAAGCACATCCCCCTGGAAACGCTGCAGGCAGCGCTGGAAGGATCCCGCTACAGCCTGACCCTTCCCGGCGATCACGGCGATCACGCACATGGGCACGAACATCATAAAGCGGCTGCAGAACCTGCAAAAGGGAAGGGCACGGGGGTTTTCTATTGCCCCATGCACTGCGAGGGCGACAAAACCTATGACGAGCCCGGCGATTGTCCGGTCTGCGGCATGGACCTGGTAGAGGAGCAGCGTATGTCCTCCGCTACCGGTACCCAATACACCTGCCCGATGCACCCGGAGATCGTACGCGACGCCCCGGGCAGCTGTCCGATCTGCGGCATGGAGCTGGTCCCCATGGAGCCCGAGGCCAGTGCGGAGGAAAAGACCTATCGCAGGTTGCTGCGCAAATTCTGGATAGCCCTGGCCTTTACGCTGCCGATCTTCCTGATCGCCATGTCCGAAATGATCCCGGACAACCCGCTGTACCGATGGATGCCGCAGCGTTATTGGAACTGGTTGCAGTTGGTACTTTCCATACCCGTGGTTTTCTGGGCTACCTGGATGTTCTTCCAACGCGCCTACCGTTCCATCCGCTTTTGGAACCTCAATATGTTTACGCTTATCGGGATCGGCGCAGGGGTCGCCTGGCTCTTCAGTTTGACCGGCCTTGTGTTGCCGGACTTGTTTCCGGAGCAGTTCAAGACCCATGAAGGGAATGTGCACGTGTATTTTGAGGCGGCCACCGTGATCCTGACCCTGGTGCTGCTGGGGCAGATGCTGGAGGCCAAAGCCCACAGCAGGACAAACAGCGCCGTAAAGGAACTCCTGAAACTGGCCCCCAGCAAGGCGATCCGCATCAGGGATGGCAAGGAGGAGGAAATCTCGATCGAAGCCATTGAGATCGGGGATATCCTGCTGGTCCGCCCCGGGGAGAAGATCCCCGTGGACGGAGTGGTGACCCAGGGGGAAAGCGCGGTGGACGAATCCATGATCACCGGGGAGCCCATCCCTGCCGAAAAACGGGAAGGGGATGACGTGCGCAGCGGAACGCTGAACACCAACAAGTCCTTCCGGATGAAGGCTGAGCGGATCGGCTCAGATACCTTGCTGGCGCAGATCATCGAAATGGTGAATGAGGCAGGGCGGAGCCGGGCCCCGATCCAGAACCTGGCAGACCGGGTTTCCGCTTACTTCGTACCCGCCGTGGTCTTAATTGCCGTCGCAACCTTCGCGATCTGGGCGCTTTGGGGCCCCGAGCCAGCCTATGTATATGCGTTGGTCAATGCCATTGCCGTGCTGATCATCGCCTGTCCGTGTGCCCTGGGATTGGCCACCCCCATGTCGGTCATGGTTGGTGTGGGAAAAGGCGCGCAGAACGGGGTGTTGGTTAAAAATGCAGAGGCCCTGGAAAAGATGGCCAAAGTGGATACGCTCATCGTGGATAAAACGGGTACGCTCACCGAGGGCAAGCCATCGGTGGAGGCGGTCCACGCGGCTAAGGATAGCGGGCTCGGCGAAGAGGGCGTACTGCGGTTCAGTGCCGCGCTCAATCGCCAGAGCGAACATCCGCTGGCACGGGCGATTACCGGCCATGCTGCTGAGAAGGGTCTGAATATTCCGGAAGCCGGAAGCTTCGAAGCCGTAAGCGGGAAGGGCGTAACCGGCACCGTGGAAGGGTTGGCCACGGCCCTCGGGAATGAGGCCCTTATGACCGATTCCGGAGCCAGCCTGAGCGATGAGATCCGGGAGGCTGCCGCTGCCTTCAGAAAGGAAGGCAAGACCGTCTCTTTCCTTTCGGTTGCCGGCAAGGTCGAAGGCCTGATCGCCATTGGGGACCGGATCAAATCCACCTCTGCACAGGCTGTTGCTGCCCTGCAGCAGGAGGGTTTAAAAGTGCACATGCTTACCGGCGACCAGGAACAAACCGCCCGCTCGGTGGCGGATGCCTTGCAGCTGGATGGCTTTCGTGCAGGCCTGCTTCCTGAGGACAAGCTCCGGGAAGTAGAGCGGTTGCAATCGGAAGGCAGGGTAGTGGCCATGGCCGGTGACGGCATCAATGATGCGCCTGCCCTGGCAGGCAGCGATGTGGGCATCGCCATGGGAACCGGTACCGACGTGGCCATAGAGAGCGCGGGCATTACCCTGGTGCAGGGCGATCTTCAGGGCATCGTAAAAGCGCGGGCCCTGAGCCAGAAGGTTATGCGGAACATCCGCCAAAACCTGTTCTTTGCATTAGTGTATAATTCGCTGGGCGTCCCGGTAGCGGCCGGGGTGCTCTATCCATTTTTTGGCTTGTTGCTGTCCCCTATGATTGCCGCGGCCGCCATGAGTTTCAGCTCTGTTTCCGTAATTGCCAACGCCCTACGCCTGCGCGGGGCTTCACTAAATCCTATTAAAAAATAATGAACCGAAAGACCAAATCCACCCTGCGCAAGGCGCACCGCTACCTG
>JBNKHB010000141.1:0-6691 GCA_050290125.1 Robiginitalea sp. | reverse complement strand
TACAAAACTTGGTGGTATCCACTTTGGTCGGTTTGGGTATTGACGTAATCGATTTGGGGCTTTCCACCACACCCACAGTTGAAATTGCGGTGCCTTTGGAAAAGGCAGATGGAGGAATTATCCTTACTGCCAGCCATAACCCCAAACAGTGGAATGCCTTGAAACTGCTGGACGAAAAAGGAGAATTCCTCAATGCCGCCCAGGGACAGCGCATCCTGGAACTGGCCGCTGCGGACGCCTTTGATTTTGCTCCTGTGGACGCACTGGGAACCCGGATCGAGAAACCGGATTACCTGGACCTACACGTGGAGGAAGTCCTCAGGCTGGAACTGGTGGAGCCTGCCATTATCAGGGATAAAAAATTCAAGGTGGCCGTGGACGGGGTAAACTCAACCGGCGGTCTGGCCATTCCTCGGCTCCTCCGTGCGCTGGGGGCCGAAGTAGTTGAACTTTATTGCGAGCCCACCGGCCATTTTCCGCATAATCCCGAACCGCTCAAGGAGCATCTGGCTGATATCTGCAATAAGGTGGTGGAAACCGGCTCAGACCTGGGCATCGTTGTCGATCCGGATGTGGACCGGCTGGCGTTTATCGATGAGAAAGGGGAGATGTTTGGCGAGGAATATACCCTGGTCGCCTGTGCGGATTATGTCCTGGGCAAAACCCCGGGCAACACGGTGTCGAACCTCTCGTCCACCCGTGCCCTACGGGATGTCACCCAGTCTCACGGAGGCCGGTATACGGCCGCTGCGGTAGGGGAGGTGAACGTGGTGGAAGCCATGAAAAAACATAATGCCGTTATCGGCGGGGAAGGCAACGGGGGAATTATCTACCCGGCAAGCCACTACGGCCGGGACGCCCTGGTTGGGACCGCCCTGTTCCTGATGCTATTGTCCGAGCGTGGGGGTACCGTAAGTGAATTGCGGAAGACCTACCCGGCTTACTTTATGAGCAAGAACAAGATTGAACTTACCCCCGAACTGGATGTGGACGCATTGCTGGAAGAATTGGCAACACGGTTTGCTGACCAGGAACTTTCTACAATAGACGGGGTGAAGATCGATTTTCCCGATAGTTGGGCCCACATGCGGAAATCCAATACGGAGCCGATTATCCGCATCTATACGGAAGCGGGTTCCCAGGAGGCAGCCGATGCGCTTGCCGGCCGAATGATCAATGCCATTCGGGAAATAGCCCGGCTTTAAGTTCGGGACGCCTGGATTTGGGGATCCCGGCTCGCGGATGCCTTACCGGAAAGGGCTTCGGGTTTCTTTCCGCGATGCTTCCAGCGCTTATGGGTCCAGAAATAGTATTCGGGTGCTTCCCGGATACTGCGCTCAACCTCTCTAAAAAAGGCCTCGGTGATTTCGTAATCCGGGACCGAATTCGGTTCTGCTGTCAGCAGGATAAACCGGCCCTGGTAATACCCCCGCCCGAGCTTGCTTACTTTCAGGTAAACCGCGGGCAGGTCACGGGTCTTGCATAATTGCTCGGCCCCTGTATGCATCGGTACCTCAATCCCCATAAATGAGCCCCAATAAACGGCTTTTTTTAGCATCGGCGATTGGTCGATCAGTATCCCGTAGGTTGCCAGGATGCCCTTGTCGCGGTTCTCGGCAATCAGTTCCCTGGTTTCCCGGGTGGTGATCAGCGTAGTACCGAACTTGGCCCTTATGTCGCGGACGAGTTTGTCGAAATAGCGGTTGCTGAGGGGCTGGTAAATCCCATAACCCCTGGATTCGATTTGACTGTCCAGGGCAAAGGACCATTCCCAACTGGCGTAATGCGGCAACATGAGCATGACGCTCTTGCCTTCCGCTTCAAACCGATGCAGCAACTCCACGTTCTCAAAAGTAAACCGGCGCTGCAACTCCTTTTCCGAAATCCCCATGGTCTTGATCATCTCCAGGAACATATCGCACATATGCGCGTAAAAACGTGACTCAATGCGCCCTAATTCCGATTCTTCCTTCTCCGGGAAGACCAGGCGCAGGTTGTTCCGCACTACTTTCCGGCGATAGCGTACCAGGTGATAGAGGATGAAATAGATCCCGTCCGAGAGGAAATAGAGAAGCGGGAAAGGCAACCGCGCTACCAGCCACAAAACGGGATAGGCTATGAGATAGACCGCTCGTTGCATGCTGAAGAATATGGGCAAATATAGCTATATTTGGCCCCAATACTAGCGCTCCGGATGAATTTACACCTGGCGACCATCTTCATAATCGCGGCCAATATCCTGGTCAGCATCAAAGGCTTTAACGACCACCCGTTTTTTGAGCGGTATAAGTTCAATATAAGCGCTATCCGGGCTGGCCAGCGTGAGCGGATGGCAACTTCCGGGTTCCTGCACGTGGATGTCGCACACCTGTTCCTCAACATGTTCACCCTGTATTTTTTTGCAGATGTGGTCATCCACTGGTTCGGGCCGGTCAAATTCCTGATCATTTATTTTATCAGTTTGCTCGCGGGAAGCTTACTGGCACTCTATTTTCACCGCAATGAGCCTTATTACAGCGCAGTCGGGGCCAGCGGGGCAGTAACGGGCGTCCTGTATGCGGCCATCCTGCTACAGCCGGATATGCGCCTGGCCCTCATGTTCATCCCCATCCCTTTCCCCGCCTATGTGCTTGGAATCCTCTACCTGATGTATTCCATATACGGGATGAAGAGCCGGCTTGGGAACATCGGGCATACCGCCCACTTCGGAGGCGCCGTGGGGGGCTATGTGACGGCCATTCTATTCAAGCCCGACATTGTAAGCACGCACCCGCTAATGGTAGGCCTGCTGGCCATTCCGATCGTGCTGCTTTTTATCCTCCAAAAGATGGGCAAGATCTAGGCTCACCCCTGTGTTTTATTGATAGTTTCGCGTTTTTTCTGCCGTATAAGTATACGATAGACACTTCTGTGTCGTTAGGACTATACCCAAACGAAGTTAGTTAACCAGACTTCCTATGAAAAAACCAGAAATCTATTCGTTGCTTTTGGCCCTGCTGATCGGTATGGGTTGCAGCGACGAGACCACCGTCTTCCAGGACGAACTTCAGGACGACGTGGTCCTTGAAAATAACAGTGCCGTACTGGAAGGTGCCATCAGCTTTAACGAGGCCGGGGTACTGGAGATTTACGATGAAAGCTCCCAGACCGGCAAAGCAGCAGACGTGGCCGGGGACTTCCCCCTAACCGTAGTGGCCTCAGTGGAGCCTCCCAGCTACCAGAGCGGCGACAACCTGACGGCCTCCCATGTAGACCTGGAAGGTGATTATGTATATGTTGCCTACAACACGGTGGGCGAAGGATATTACGGGGCTATAGATGTGGTGAACGTAGCGGATCCGCATAATCCGCGGGTTACCTCCCGCCTTTTTTACCTGAATGCGGATATCAATGCGCTGCAATACGAGAACGGATATGTCTATGCCGTGGGCGGGGTGAATTCGGAGACCTCCGTGACCGCCACCTCGAACTCCTTTCTGGCCCGTATCCCCGTGAGCGGGGGACGCCTGAATACAGACCTGATTTCATACGGCTTCCAGCAAGGCTATAACGCAACGGACGTATTGCTGCTTTCGGACCGCATCCTGGTGAGCAGCGGGAAAGAGGGTAGCGTTACGGCCTATAGCAAAACCGATTTGAGCATCCTGCAGGAGATTTATGTTGCCGATGCTCGCTCCCTGGCCCAAAGCGAAACGGGGGTAGCCGTCCTGGATGCGGGAAGCGGCGTGCGGCTCTGGGATGCAACGCTGAATGAGACCTCCCTGGTCCCGGTAGGATCTGACCTGGGGGAGGCAACCAAAAAAACCATCTCTGTGCGTAATAACCGTATAATGGTTGCCGAAGCCGCACAGGGGGCAGGGATCTACGATGCCACCACCGGACAACTTTTGGAATATATTCCGATCCCGATCCATCCGGATGGGGTGGATGCCGGCGACGTGGTGACCAATGCCGTGGTGGGCAATGAAGAGGCCATTTTTATGGCCAACGGCGGAGCGGGGCTTTGCCTTTCTCAAGAAGCGCAGGATGGCTCGGACCTCGTGGGGATCATTGAACTCAATGGTTCGGTAAACTACGTGGAATCCAAGGGAGATTACGCCTTTGCGGCCACCGGGGAAGGTGGCTTGCAGATCATCCGGCTCAACAGGCCTTCCGAGAGCCTGGAAAGCCAGTGCCAGGGATTGTCCGAGTATGAAGGATCCAGGACCCTTACCGTTTCGGAAGGGCAAACGCTGGCATACAGCGGCGAAAAACGCCTTAACAGCATGGCCGTAGGTGGCGAGTTGCTGCTCTGCGGTTCCTGGACCGTTTCCAATCACGTAAATATACAGCCGGCCGGCACCCTGGAACTTTTTGGGATCCTGGCCGTGGGCAGATTTACCCGCCGAAGGAATATTACTGTAAATGAAGGCGCAACGCTTCGGATTGAAGGGGATGTTACCATCTATGGGGATCTTATCCTGCAGGATGGTGCTACCGTGGAATTCCTGGGAGATGCCTCCGAAATCGATATTTTCGGAACGGTTAAGATCAACGGAGATGTAACCATTACGGGAACTTTCCGCGATGTGAGAAATCGTTTCTGACCCTTACTTATGCAACGAAAAAAGCCCGGCAAAGTGCCGGGCTTTTTTAATTTCCTTTACCGAAATTATACTAGGGAAGGAGTTCGGCGATCTTCGCTTCCAGCTCGGGCCCGCGGAGGTTCTTGGCCAGGATCACGCCGTTTTCGTCCAGGATAAAACTGGCCGGGATGGCCCTTACGTTATAGAGCGCGGCGATCTCATCGAAATAATCAACGTTTGAAACATGACTCCAGGCGAGCCCGTCATCTTCTATGGCGCGCTTCCAGTCATCGGCATTCCGGTCCAGGGATACGCCGAGCACACGGAAACCTTTATCCTTGTACTTGTTGTACACGTTTACGATGTTCGGGTTTTCGGCCCGGCAGGGTCGGCACCAGGCAGCCCAGAAGTCTACCAGGGTCACCTTGCCCAGGGCATCCTGCAGGGAAAGTTCTTCGCCCTCCGGCGTCGGGGCGCTGAAATCCGGGGCTTTCTGTCCAATGGCCGTGTTGCGTACGGATTCCAGGCGGCTTGTGATCGCATTCCCGCGCTGAGATTCGCGGATATCAGGGCTCAGAGCGGCGTGAAGCGCTTCGATCTCGGCTACCGGCAGGCTGTTGCTCTGCACCATGCGTTCCAGGATCAGCGCAGAGATCAGGGCATCGGGATGTTCGGTCACAAAATCCTTTTCAAAGGAGTTCATCCGCTCCACCAGCTCAAAGTACTCGTCGCGCAGGGCCGTCATTACCGCCGTATCCTGCTTCATCATGGCCATGCGCATCTCATCATTCATGGATTGGCGCAGATCCGCCATCTGACGGGCCCCGTCCAGGTATTCGAAGTAAGCGTCGTTTTGCGGACTTCCCCCCAGGGTGACGCGCTGCAGGCTGTCCTTGTGGGCTTCGATCTCAATGGACCCGTTCTCCAGGATCAGTGGGATACCGCCCGGTAAACCCTCTACAAAGACATAGTGCAATTCGGGCGCCTCAATGGAACCGGTAAAAACGAACGCTCCTTTTTCGGTAAGAGCGGTGTCAACGTCCACCGGTCGCATGCTTTCGTCGTTCTTGCGGAGGATCACCCGCGTGCCATCGGCTAATTCGCCTTTCAAATGGCCTTCAACGGTATAGCCGTCGGATGCGGCTTCCTTACAGGAAGTTATCAGGATCAGGCCTGTCAGCAAGGCCATGGCAATTCTCATATCCAAGATTTTAGGGTCCCAAAGGTAGGCCAATGCCACATAATAAAAAAGCCCTTAACAAAAGCTTATGTCAAGGGCTGTGCGTCGTTGCGGGTTATCGAATCAGAACTGATATCGTATCCCCAATGCAATATCGAAATCGAAATTATCCGAGAAGCCGTCGTAGCCTACCAAACCGATTTCGGGTCGGAAATCGAGGCTGAGCAGCAACGGGATGTCAAAATTGTACTCCACTCCAATGTCTCCGGCGCCAAAGAGAAACAGGCCGCCATCGTCGTCCGTGGCAAAATCGGCATCAAAATCCACACTGCCCAGGCCGCCTCCAACGCCCCAGTACCAGTTAAAGTTACCGTCCAGGGTATAGACCCACTGGTAAATACCGGCAAGCTTAAAGGCATCAAAGTTTCGGGAATCCCGCCATCCCAGGTCCAACTCCAGCCGGTTGTAGCGCCCGATGGACTTCTGATAGGAGATTTCCGCGCCAAAGCCGTCGCTGTCTCCCAGGCGGAGGCCAAGGGCGTGGTCGGAAATATCCTGGGCACTGACCCCGGCGGTCGCAAAAAGGCAAAGCAATAAAACTGCTCGTAACATTTTCATACGTTTCGGTTTAAAATTGGTTCAAAAATAGGCCCTCTCTGGTGGCCTTCAGTTAATAAAAACATAATTTAGCGTGCAAAATTGTCCCGGGATGGAGGAAAATATGCTGCAATCGCTTTCCGAGGGCCTGTCCGGAGAATTACACTGGGATGGCCTGCACCGTAGCCTATATGCCACGGATGCTTCCGTATACCGCATGAAGCCCCTGGCGGTTGCTTATGCAAAGGACGAGGAAGATCTTCGAAAACTGATTGCCTTTGCCCGGAAGCAGGGGATAGGCCTGATCCCGCGGACGGCAGGCACTTCCCTGGCGGGTCAATGCGTAGGC
>JBNKHB010000140.1:0-6787 GCA_050290125.1 Robiginitalea sp. | reverse complement strand
TGTACTGGAGATGACCGTAAACGAAGCCGTGGACTTCTTTGAGCATATCCCGAAGATCTACCGCAAGCTCAAAACCATCCGGGACGTGGGGCTGGGGTACATCACGCTCGGGCAACAATCCACCACGCTCTCCGGCGGGGAGGCGCAACGCGTGAAATTGGCTACCGAACTCTCCAAACGCGATACCGGCAACACCTTTTACATCCTGGACGAACCTACCACCGGCCTCCACTTTGAGGACATCCGCGTGCTGATGGAGGTATTGAGCAAATTGATAGATAAGGGGAATACCGTACTGGTGATCGAACACAACCTGGACGTCATCAAAATGGTGGACCATATCATCGATATCGGCTATGAAGGCGGTCGCGGGGGAGGTGCGATCGTAGCGGAAGGCACCCCGGAAGAGGTCTGCCGGGACCCCCGGAGCTACACCGCCCAATACCTACGCAGCGAATTGAAATCCAGGACCGCGGTTGCCGCAGAAAGCGCAGCCGACAAATAATTCATTGAATTCTAGCGTTATTTGCAGTATGAGGAATGAAAAGCACCATAAAGGGTGGAACGAGATCAAGACGAACGACTCTTGGGCGATCTTCAAGATCATGGGGGAGTTCGTCAACGGTTATGAACGCCTGAGCCAGATCGGCCCCTGCGTCAGCATCTTCGGCTCCGCCAGGACCAAGGCGGATCACCCCTATTACCAGCTTACTACCGAGATCGCCAGGCAATTGGCCAGGGCGGGCTATGGCGTGATTACAGGCGGCGGCCCGGGCATTATGGAAGCGGGGAACCGCGGCGCCAACGATGCCGGCGGCACTTCGGTAGGCCTCAACATCGACCTCCCCTTTGAGCAGCACGACAATCCCTATATCGACGAGGACAAGAGCCTGGATTTTGACTATTTCTTTGTGCGCAAAGTGATGTTCGTGAAATATTCCCAGGGATTCGTGGTCATGCCCGGGGGCTTCGGGACCCTGGACGAGCTCTTTGAAGCCATGACGCTGATCCAGACCGAAAAGATACACCGCTTTCCCATCGTATTGGTAGGCAGTGATTTCTGGGCCGGCCTCTTCGATTGGATCAAGGGCACCATGCTGGAGGCCGGCAATATCAGCCCTACCGACCTGGACCTGGTTAAACTTGTAGATACCCCTGAAGCCGTGGTGGAAATTATTGACGGCTTCTATAAAGGAAATATGCTGAGCCCCAATTTCTGACTTTATGATCCATATCCGGAGGCCCTTACTCAAGCCGCTGCCGTGGTTTGCCCTCGTATTCCTTATGGGGCTGGCCGGGTCTTCCGCGTACGGTCAACACCGGAACACCATTAGGGCAAATCTGGAGGAGGGCTCCCATAATATTGAGATCCAACAGGAATTCACCTATAAGAACCAGTCAACCGACTCTCTGCCCCAACTTATTTTCAATGACTGGAATCACGCGTATTCGGATAAGAATACAGCCCTCGCAAAGCGCTTTGCTGAAGAATTCAAAAAGGCCCTACACCTGGCCAAACCCGACGAGCGCGGCTCCACCAATATTTTCAGTGTGGTGGACCAGGACTACCGCGGCCTGTCCTGGGAGCGCCTCCCCGGCAAAGACCTCGTGCAAATCCGGCTCAGCCAGCCGCTGGCCCCGGGGGATTCGATACAATTGTTCCTGACCTATACCGTCCAATTACCCCCAAACCGCTATACGCCCTACGGATATGACCCGAACGGGAACTATTACCTGAAGGACTGGTACCTGACCCCTGCGGTATACGAGGGCCAATGGCTGAAATACTCCAATAAGAACCTGGAGGACCTGTACACGGATGTAACGGATACCCGGATCGATTTAACCTTTCCCGATTCCCTGTACCTGGGCACAAACTATGTGGACATCAACTTAAGCCAGTATTCGGAGCGGCAGATTGCAACCCTAAGGGGGAACGATCGCAAGAGTTGTGATGTGATCCTCAACGCGCAGCGTCCCTTTCAGAAACACGTTACCCCCTTCCTCTTTGTGGTTACGGATATTCAGTCGCAGAACTACGAGGAGGTGCTGCAGGGTATTTCCATCGATCGAATAACCCGCTTCATCCATGATAATTTAGGCGATTTTCCGTACGAACAATTGCTGGTAAGCGAAATTGATTTTGACAAGAACCCCCTGTACGGGCTCAACCAGTTACCTTCCTTTATCCGGCCCTACGAGGAGCAGTTCCAATTTGAAATGAAATTCCTGAAAACCGCGCTGAACAGCTTCCTAAGAGAGACGATTTTGCTGAACCCCCGTAAGGATAAATGGGTGAGCGACGCCATCATCAATTACCTGATGATCCGGTATGTGGAGCAATTCTATCCCGACCAGAAACTGCTTGGAAAGTTGTCGGACTGGTGGCTGGTGCGGAACTTCCACCTTGCGCAGATGGATTTTAACGAGCAGTACCCATTCCTGTACATGATCAGCGCTCGGCGCAATCTGGACCAGGCCCTGGTCACCCCTAACGATTCCCTGATCAAGTTCAACCAGAAAATCGCAAATACCTATAAGGCCGGGCTTGGACTCGCCTATATGGCCGATTATATGGGCGAGGAAGCCGTGATACTTGCCATACGGGATTTCTACAACGCCAACAAGCTGAAACCGGTACGGCCGGAGGACTTTGAAAGCTCGGTCAAGAAATATGCCACCAAGGACGTGGATTGGTTCTTTGACACTTATGTAACCACCAGTCGCCAGATCGATTTTAAGATCAAGGAGGTCAATAAGACCCCGGATTCAGTGGAAGTGACCATTAAGAACAAGACCGGCGCGGATGTCCCTATTTCCCTTTTCGGTATCGCCGGAGATTCCGTGGTCTCCAAATACTGGTACACCGGAATTACCAATTCCAGTACCATTAGTATTCCCCAGAACGGCGAAGAGCGCCTGGTGCTGAATTATGACCAGACCATCCCGGAATTCAATCAGCGCGACAACTGGAAGACCCTGGGAGGCTTTTTCTCGGGAAATAAAAAGCTGAAATTCCAATTTTTCCGGGATTCCGAAAACCCCTATTACAATCAGGTCTTCTACATGCCCGTGGCCAACTACAACCTCTACGACGGGCTTACCCCAGGGATTCGCCTGACCAACAAGACCCTGCTGCAACGCCCCTTTATTTTCGATTTTGCCCCGACTTACGCCTTGAAGGAACAGGCCCTGGTGGGCTATGGCCGTTTTACCTACCAGGACTACCATAGAAAGAGCGGCCATTATGTGACCAATTACAGCCTCAGGGGCTCTACCTTCCACTTCCAGACCAATTCCCGCTACTCCACAATCACCCCCTCGATCACGATGGGGTGGAGGCCTTCGGACCTGATCTCCAATACGCGTTCCAGCCTGATGCTGCGGTATGTGAACGTCTTCCGGACGATCGACCCCTCCCTGGACCAACTGGAAACGGATCCGGATTACAGTGTACTGAATTTGCGGTACTCCTACCTGCACAACAATATCATCAACTACTTCTCCTGGTTTGCCGACGCCCAGCATTCCGGGAATTTTACCAAGCTGGCCTTTAACCTCGAATACCGGAAACTGCTGGAGAGCAACCGGCAGATCAATTTGCGGCTCTTTGCAGGAACGTTCCTGCGGAACCGCACGGATTCGGATTTCTTCAGCTTTGCGCTGGACCGGCCCACAGACTATCTCTTCGACTACAATTATCTGGGGCGATCCGAGGACTCCGGGCTCTACAGCCAGCAGATCATAATTGCGGAAGGCGGTTTTAAGTCCAAACTCCAGGAACCCTTCGCCAACGACTGGATGGTCACTACCAATGCCAGCTTTAACCTATGGCGCTGGATTGAATTGTACGGCGATGTAGGGATGTTGCGGAGCCGTGGAAACCCCGCCCGGTTCGTCTACGATTCCGGGGTTCGATTGAACCTGGTCACCGATTACTTTGAACTCTACTTTCCGATTTACTCCAACAATGGATGGGAAATTGCACAGCCCGGCTACGACCAGCGGATACGTTTTGTGATTACCATCAGCCCGCGGACCCTGATCGGCCTCTTTACGCGAAAGTGGTTCTAAATTGCCGATATAATAATTTTACCCCTTGTTTTTTAAGAATTATCAAAATTTGCCGGAAAAGTGCATATTTTATTGAATAATCTCTAACAAAATTCCGCGTTTGGGGATTGCAAAAGTGCCGCGGCTTTGGTATTTTTGCCGCGAACAGCCTACCCGCCCATGAAAGTTGAACTGGATCCCGAAAAAGATATTTCTTATAGCGATTTCAGAGAACAAATCCTACAGGATTACCGCATAGCCGTTACCAGCCGGGAATGCAGTTTGCTGGGACGGCGGGAAGTACTCACCGGTAAGGCCAAATTCGGGATCTTCGGGGACGGGAAGGAACTTCCGCAACTGGCCATGGCACGAGCCTACCGAAACGGGGACTGGCGCAGCGGGTATTACCGGGATCAGACTTTTATGATGGCGCTGGGCCTGTTGACGGCCAAAGACTTCTTTCACGGCCTCTACGCTACAACGGATATCAAATTGGAACCCATGAGTGCCGGAAGGCAGATGGGTGGCCATTTTGTTACCTATAGCCTGAATGAGGACGGGAGTTGGAAGGATCTCACCGCCCAACCCAACAGCAGTGCGGACATCTCTCCCACTGCTGCTCAGATGCCCAGGCTGCTGGGCCTGGCACAGGCTTCAAAACTCTACAGGAAACTTGACAGCTTACCTTCCAAAGGCTTCTCGGACAATGGAAACGAGGTAGCCTGGGGAACGATCGGGAACGCCTCCACCAGTGAGGGCCACTTTTTTGAGACCATCAATGCGGCCGGCGTGATGCAGGTACCCATGATCATTAGCATCTGGGACGATGAATACGGTATTTCGGTACCTGCCAAATACCAGACCACCAAAGAAAACATTTCGGAAATCCTCAAGGGCTTCCAGCGGAAGGAAGGCGAGGAAGGCTTTGAAATCTTCCGGGTGCCGGGCTGGGACTATACTGCGCTGATCCACACCTTCGAAAATGCAGCAGATATTGCACGGGAATCCCATGTCCCGGTAATTATCCACGTGATGGAACTCACCCAGCCGCAAGGGCATTCCACCTCCGGCTCGCACGAACGCTACAAGACGGATAAGCGACTGCAATGGGAACGGGAGCACGATTGCAACCTCAAATTCCGCGAGTGGATCCTGTCCAATAAGATCATTTCCGAGGAGGAGCTATCAGCCCTGGAGAAGACCATCAAGAAGGAAGTGCGGATAGCGAAAAAGGAGGCCTGGGCCGAATTCCTGGCCCCGCACCGCAAGCAGCAACAGGAATTACAGGAGGTGCTGGATCAGGCTGCTCAGCAAAGCCCGAACCGCCGGTTCCTGACCCGGATCAAGAACGATCTGATTGCGGTGGATGAACCCCTTAAACGCGACCTTATCTCCAAAGCCCGGCAGGCGCTGCGCTACCTGATTGGGGAGTCGCATGCTCCCAAAAAGGCCTTGCAGGACTGGATCGAGAATTTTATGTCGGAAACCCAACCGATGTACAGTTCGCATCTGTATTCGGAACTCCCCGGAAAGGCCACCGAGATCCCCGAGATCAAACCGGTTTATGCAGCCCAGCCCAATCAGGCGGATGGCCGCATCATCCTGCGCGACAACTTTGACAAGCTCTTCGCCAAATACCCCGAAGCCGTGATATTCGGGGAAGACAGCGGCGCCATCGGCGATGTGAATCAAGGGCTCGAAGGGCTCCAAAAGAAATACGGACCGCTTCGGATTGCCGATACGGGAATCCGGGAAGCTACTATTGTCGGCCAGGGTATCGGCTTGGCGCTACGCGGCCTGAGGCCCATCGCCGAGATCCAGTACCTGGATTACATGCTCTATGCCCTGCAAACGCTGAGTGACGATCTGGCTACCTTGCTCTATCGAACCGTCGGTAAACAAAAAGCTCCGCTCATCGTCAGGACCAGGGGCCACCGGCTGGAAGGCATCTGGCATTCCGGCTCCCAAATGGGCGGGCTGCTGCATCTGTTGCGGGGAATGTACATCCTGGTGCCGCGCAACATGACCAAGGCTGCCGGATTTTACAACACCTTGATGAAAAGCGATGAACCGGCTCTGGTCATTGAGAGCCTGAACGGTTACCGCCTCAAGGAACCCATGCCCGACAATCTGGGTGAGCTGTGTACGCCCATAGGGCGCGTGGAGATCGTTCGGGAAGGTTCGGACATCACCCTTGTTTCCTACGGCTCCACCCTTCGCATTGTGCAACAGGCCGCAGAAGAACTGGTACAGGTGGGCATTGAGGCAGAGGTGATCGATGCGCAGACCCTTCTGCCGTTTGACCTGGATCACCAGGTATGTAAAAGCCTGGAAAAAACCAACCGATTACTGGTCATTGACGAAGACGTGCCAGGGGGTTGCGCCGCCTACCTGATGCAACACATCGTGGAGACCCAGGGCGGGTACCGATACCTGGATGCAGCACCGCAGACCCTTACCGCCAAAGCCCACCGTCCTGCTTATGCGAGCGATGGGGATTACTTTTCAAAACCCAACGCGGAAGACGTTTTCGAAAAGGCCTACGCCATCCTGAGCGAGGCAAATCCGCAGGCCTATCCCCCACTTTTCTGACCGCTTAGCCCATGCAGGATCTCCTCCTCCTTGTGGATCGCCATTTTGGAATCCGGCCGGATACCGTGGAGCCACTCGACGGCTATGAGGACAAAACCTACAAACTTCACACTTCGGATGCCTGTTGGATCCTGAAAGAACA
>JBNKHB010000139.1:0-6791 GCA_050290125.1 Robiginitalea sp. | reverse complement strand
GAAATTCAAGCAAACCCTGCAGAACCGGGAGATCGTATGCGGGATCGCCTCAGAGGATGAGGAAGATTTTGTAAGCGTCAATTCCCAGGACGAACGGCACCAGAATAAATATGTGGTCCTGATCGACCCCCTGGACGGCTCCTCCAACATCGACGTCAATGTTTCGGTGGGCACCATCTTTTCCATATACCGGCGGATTACCCCGATCGGCACCCCGGTAACCCTGGAGGATTTCCTGCAACCCGGCATTAATCAGGTGGCGGCCGGCTATATCATCTACGGCACCTCAACCATGCTGGTTTACACGACCGGACACGGCGTAAACGGCTTTACCCTGAACCCGGCCATCGGCACTTTCTACCTTTCGCACCCCAATATGCAATTCCCGGAATCCGGCAGGATCTACTCGGTAAACGAAGGGAATTACATCCATTTTCCGCAGGGCGTAAAGGACTATATCAAGTATTGCCAGTTGGAGGAGGACGACCGGCCCTATACTTCGCGATACATCGGTTCGCTGGTTTCGGACTTCCACCGGAATATGATCAAGGGCGGGATCTATATCTATCCAAAGCACAGCCTGGCCAGCGACGGCAAGCTAAGGTTGTTGTACGAATGCAACCCCATGGCCTTCCTGGCCGAGCAGGCAGGCGGGAAGGCATCCGACGGATACGGCCCCATCATGCAGATCAAACCCAGGGAACTGCACCAACGTGTGCCCTTTTTCTGTGGCAGCCGGAAAATGGTGGAAAAGGCCGAGTCCTTTATGGCGAAATACGCCTGAAGTACCCTATTTCTTTTCGATCAGATAGTAGTAATCTTCAAAGGGGATCTGACCGCTGAAGATCGCCACGGATTTGGCGATGAGCTCGTTGGCCTTCTTGGTGGTAAACCCGATGCCGATCGCATACCGTTGTACCAAATCCATTTCCTCGGCGTCGATCTCGTGGTCCGAAAAAATGATCCGGAAAAAATCATAGAGGCGCTCGTATCGCAGCTTCATTTCCAGCGGCGCTTCGATAGGGTATTTGTTCTCCTTCTTCATGACCTCCCGGTATTCGGCCTCGCTGATATCCAGCTTATGGGCAAAACGGTCAAGGATGACCTTTTCCTGGGGGTTCACCTCCCCGTCCACGGCGGCCAGTGAGGCAATGGCGGCAAAGTGCGCCAGGTTGCGCCGTTTCTCGGAATGGTTGTAGAGATCTAATATGGGCATAATGCGATTTGGTTTATCCTGCAAATATATCTCTTTTTAAGGGCTTATGCCAGCGGAAGGAAGGGATTTCGCAGCGGGTGCCGAACGCTTTAAAAGCGGGCTCAACCAAGGCCTGTATCCCACTCCGATCCGGAATATTGCGTACCTTCACGGGGCTATGGAAAAACCGCTTCTGGAATTCACCGACAAAGGTATTTACTGCGCGGCCGCGGACGTTTACCTGGATCCCTGGCGCCCGGTTTCCAAAGCCTTTATTTCGCACGGACATTCGGATCACAGCCGCCCGGGCCACGGACAATACCTCACCCATAAAATGAATGTGCCCATCATCGGCCACCGATTGGGCGACATACGGGCGGAAGGCCTGGAATGGGGGGAGACCATCCGCGTAAATGGCGTGGAGTTCAGTTTGCATCCGGCCGGACATATCCCGGGTTCTTCCCAGATCCGCGTGGCCCACAAAGGGGAAGTCTGGGTATTTTCCGGAGACTACAAGGACGAAAACGACGGCCTGGCCACCCCTTTTGAGCCCGTCCGTTGCCACACCTTCATTACCGAATGCACCTTTGGCCTGCCGGCATTCAAGTGGGAACCGCAGCAGCGCGTACTTGCAGCCATCGAACAGTGGTGGATGCGCAACCGGGAGGAGGGCAAGACTTCCGTGTTGTTTGCCTATACGCTTGGGAAGGCCCAGCGCCTGCTTTCCGGCCTGAACCCCGACATTGGCACGATCTACACCCATGGCGCCGTCGAAAACATGACGGAAGTGGTGCGCCAGATCGCCGAGCTGCCTCCAACGGTGCGGATTACTCAGGATACCACAAAAAAGGAGCTGGCCGGCAACCTGGTCCTGGCGCCTCCCAGCGCGCACGGCAGCCCCTGGATCCGGAAGCTGGTGCCCTATGAGACGGCCTCGGCCAGCGGTTGGATGGCCTTCCGCGGGGCGCGTCGCCGCAGGGCCGTGGACCGGGGTTTTGTACTCAGCGACCACTGCGACTGGCAGGGCCTGCTCACCAGCATCGAGGCCACGGGGGCCGAACGGGTGATCTGCACCCACGGCTATACCGATATCTTTGCCCGGTTCCTACGCGAGAAGGGCTACGACGCCCGGACGGAGCAGACCCAATATGAAGGAGAACCAGCGGATGCCGGACAGGAGGAAGCGCAAGACGAGGTCGGATGAAGGCCTTTGCCCGGCTCATACGCGAACTGGACGCGACCAATAAGACCAATGTGAAGGTGGCGGCTTTGTCGGAATACTTCCGCCAGGCTCCGGACCCGGATAAGGTCTGGACCATTGCCCTGTTGTCCCACCGCCGGCCGCCGCGGCCGGTGAATACCCGGCTGTTGCGGGAATGGGCCGCCGAACTCGCCGGTATCCCCATGTGGCTCTTTGAGGAAAGTTACCACATTGTGGGGGACCTGGCAGAGACCATTGCCCTGGTCGTTCCGGGGACACCGGATCCCGGGCAACCGGTCCCGTCCCTTTCTTCCTACCTCAGCGACATGCTGGCGCTGCGCGCTAAGGAAGAACCGGCCAAAAAGGCCTATCTGTTTGAACACTGGGGCCGGCTGGACTATTACCAGCGTTTTGTTTTTACCAAATTGATCACCGGCGGCTTCCGCATCGGGATCAGCCAGAAACTGATGACCCGTGCGCTCGCGCAGGCCACCGGGATGGAGGAAGACCTGTTGGCCTACCGGCTAATGGGCAATTGGGACCCAGCCAATGTGGGCTTCGAAGAGCTGGTGCTGGAACCTCGGGAATCGGACGAACTTTCCCGGCCTTACCCCTTTTATCTGGCCTATGCCCTGGAAGGCGGCCCGGAAGACCTGGGACCTCCGGGACCGTGGCTCATAGAACACAAATGGGACGGCATCCGGGCACAACTGATCGTCCGCCGCGGGCAACTATTCGTCTGGAGCCGCGGGGAGGAACTGGTCACCGACAGCTATCCGGAATTTACCCTGCTGCGGGACGCCCTGCCCGACGGCACCGTCCTGGACGGGGAGATCCTGCCCTACCCCCAGGGCACTATCGGCAGCTTTAACGATCTGCAAAAGCGGCTGGGCCGCAAGACCGTGAGCAAGAAGTTGCTCCAGCAGGTTCCCGTGATCCTCCGGGCATACGACCTGCTGGAATGGCAGGGTACGGACATCCGCTCCAGGCCCTTTGAGGAGCGCAGGCAACTGCTGGAGCCGCTTGTAAAACCGCTTGCAGCAGACCCGGCCCTGCCGCTGGACCTGTCGCCCACCCAGGAGCTGAAGGATTGGGAGTCGGCCATCGCGGAAAGAAACTGCTCAAGGGATCGGCGATCAGAAGGCCTGATGCTGAAACGTAGGGATTCCGCATATGGCGTTGGCCGGAAAAAAGGAGACTGGTGGAAATGGAAGGTAGACCCCCTCACGGTGGATGCCGTCCTCACCTATGCCATGCGGGGACACGGTCGGCGCAGCAACCTTTTTACGGACTATACCTTTGCGCTTTGGGATGGACAAGCGGACGGCACCCGGCAACTGGTCACCTTTGCCAAGGCGTATTCCGGACTCACCGATGCCGAATTCCGGCAGGTGGACGCCTGGATCAAGCGCAATACGCTCGAGCGCTTCGGGCCGGTGCGGTCCGTGCGGCCGGAACTGGTCTTTGAAATTGCCTTTGAGGGCATCGCCCGCTCCAGCCGCCACAAAAGCGGAGTGGCCACGCGCTTTCCCAGGATCCTGAGATGGCGGAAAGACAAAAAGCCTGCAGAGGCCGACCGGTTGCAGGACCTTATCAAAATGATTCCCTGAGGCCATGGCGACCGGATCCCAAACCCGCCACCCGATCACAGATCAAGCCGAGGACTGGTTCCGCCGGCAAGGCTGGAAACCCTTCCCGTTCCAGCGTGAGACCTGGGAGGCATTCCTGGACGGGAAACACGGGTTGTTGAACGCCCCTACCGGCAGCGGCAAGACCTATGCCCTCTGGTTCCCCATCCTGCTGGAATACATGCGGCAGCACCCGGATTTCAGGGAGCGTCGCAGGCCAGGCCTGAAGGCCGTCTGGATCACCCCCCTGCGGGCCCTTTCGCAGGAGATCAGGCAATCAGCGGAGCGGATCACCGCGGACCTGGACATCCCCTTTGAGGTGGGCATCCGGACCGGGGACACCAGTACGGCCGAACGCGCAAAGCAGCGCAAGACCATGCCGGACCTGCTGATCACCACCCCGGAAAGCCTGCACCTGTTACTAGCCACCAAGGGCTATGCCCGGATCTTCAGGGACTGCCATGCAGTGGTGGTGGACGAGTGGCACGAACTGTTGGGGAGCAAGCGCGGCGTGCAGATGGAGCTCGGGCTGTCCCGCCTGAAAACGCTGTGCCCCAACCTGCGTATCTGGGGGATTTCGGCCACGATCGGCAACCTGCAGCAGGCGCAGGAGGTGCTACTGGGCCCAGGCTCCGAAGCGCTTGCGCATTCGGTACTGATCCGCGCCCACGTCCCCAAACGCATTACCGTTAGAAGCTTGCTGCCCGAGCGGATGGACACCTTTCCCTGGAGAGGCCACCTGGGCCTGCATATGATGGAGTCCATTGTCCCCATCATACACGAGAGCAAGACCACGCTGATCTTTACCAATACCCGGGGCCAATGCGAGATCTGGTTCCAGCAATTCCTGGCACGGCACCCGGAACTGGCCGGCGAGATCGCCATGCACCATGGCAGCATCGACAAGGAGACGCGGCTGTGGGTAGAACAAGCCATCCGGAATGAAAGCCTGAAGGCGGTATTCTGCACCTCCAGCCTGGACCTGGGGGTGGACTTTGCCCCGGTGGAAACCGTGATCCAGATCGGTGGGCCGAAAGGGGTTGCGCGCTTCCTGCAACGCGCCGGACGTAGCGGGCACCGGCCCGGCCGGGAAAGTGTTATTTACTTCCTGCCCACCCATGCCATTGAACTGGTGGAAGCCGCCGCCCTGCAGCAGGCGGTGAAACTGCAGGCCGTGGAAGACCGGACGCCCTACCTGAACAGCTATGACGTCCTGGTCCAGTACCTCACTACCCTGGCCATTTCGGATGGCTTCCGCCCGGAGGAGATCTTCCGGGAAGTGAGCCAGACGTTTTGCTACCAGGCCATGAGCCGGGACCAATGGGAATGGCTGTTGAATTTTTTGGTCCTGGGCAGCCAAAGCCTGCAAACCTACGATGAATACAAAAAGGTGGAAGTGGACGAGGAGGGGATCTTCCGGGTCACCAACCGGGGGGTGGCCATGCGCCACCGGTTTCAGATCGGGACCATTGTCGGCGACGCCCAACTAACCGTTAAATACCAGAAAGGGGGGTACATCGGGACGATCGAGGAATACTTCATCTCCAAATTGCAGCCCGGGGACGTCTTTACGTTTGCAGGCCGGAACCTTGAGTTTATCCGGATCCGGGACATGGTGGCCCTGGTTCGGAAGTCCTCAAAAAAAGCCGGCAAGACCCCCAGCTGGATGGGCGGGCGGCTGACCCTCTCCAGCGAGATGTCCCGCATCCTGCGGGAGGAACTGTATTCCGCCGCCATGCCGGAGCAGCAACAAGCCGTTGAGATCCAGGCGCTGCGTCCGCTCTTTGACCGGCAACGGCTGGAAAGCATCGTTCCGGGACCGTCCCAGTTACTGCTGGAAACCTTCCAGACCCAGGAGGGCTACCACCACATCTTTTACCCGTTCGAAGGCCGCTTCGTACACGAGGCGATGGCCAGCCTGCTCAGCTACCGCATCAGCCTCCTCACCCCCATCACTTTTTCGCTGGCTTATAACGACTACGGCTTTGAGCTGCTGTCCGACCAGGAACTGGACGTACAAATGGTCCTGGACAATGATCTGTTTAGTCCTGCATTTTTGCTGGACGATTTGCAGAAAAGCCTGAATGCCACAGAAATGGCACGGCGCAAATTCCGCGATATCGCGGTGATCTCCGGGCTGGTCTTTACCGGTTATCCGAACAAGGGCGTTAAGATGAAGCACCTCCAAAGCAGTTCGCAATTGCTTTTTGAGGTATTCCGGGACTACGAGCCGGATAACCTGCTGTTCCGGCAAGCGTTCACCGAGACCTTTGAGCACCAGTTGGAAGAAGGCCGCCTGCGCCTGGCCCTGGAGCGCATCGGGCGGCAGGAGATCGTCTGGAGAGCCTGTGAGAAGCCGACGCCTTTCTCCTTCCCTATCATTACCGACCGCCTGCGCGAAAAACTTTCCAGCGAAAAACTGGCGGACCGGATCAAACGGATGACCCACATCCTCACGCGGGGGTCCCGATAGGCGCAATTTTGCGGATTCGATACCTTTGCAACTGTGCTGCATACGGAATCCATCGCCGGCGAAACACTGCAAATGCACCCCTGGGGAGCCCTTTTCTGGGAGGCCCGGGGCATGCTGTTGCTAAGTGACGTGCATCTGGGAAAGGTCACCCACTTCCGAAAATTCGGGGCGGCCGTACCCTTACAGGCCCTCAAACGGAATTTTAAGCGCCTTCAAACCCTGACGGAGAGCTTTGAGCCGCAGCAAATTTGTTTCCTGGGGGATTTGTTCCATTCCCATATGAATCGGGAATGG
>JBNKHB010000138.1:0-6803 GCA_050290125.1 Robiginitalea sp. | reverse complement strand
TACTGCTCAGCCACTCGCCGGACGAGGATTTGGGGTGCAGATCGCGATCCGGAACATACTGCGCATCCCCGCTATAGTTGAGGTAGTAGATATAGAACCCCAGCGTGAGCAAGACCAGCCAGGTATCCTGTAGGGTATTTTTGCCAAAACTGCGGACGGTCTCCACCCACACTACGGGGAACATGAGCAGGTTGATGATCGGGATGAACAGCAGGAAGACCCACCAGCGTGGACGCCGGATGATCTGCATCAAACGATGGCATTATAAACGGGTACTGCCGCTTCCCAGGCCTTGCGCCCCGCTTTGATGTACAACTTCCAGGTACCCAGAAAATGGATGAGTTGCACGGCCAATATGAAAAGGATCCACTGGGTATAATTCATATGCGGTGGTATGAGTTCATTTTCAAAGAACGCCCAATACGGGCAGAATTTTTATGCGCTTAACGGAGGTTTAACACATCTTTCATGGTAAAAACCCCCTTTTTACCGAGAATCCACTCGGCCGCAACAATGGCGCCGAGCGCAAATCCCTTGCGATTATGCGCTGTGTGGATGATCTCGATCCGGTCCACCTCCGATTCATAGCTGATCCGGTGCGTCCCGGGAACGTCCCCGATGCGCCGGGAGGCTACGGGGAGCTTACCCTCGGAAGCCTCTCCCGCCTGCCAGCCGGAATACTTGCTGTTGGCCACGATCCCCTCCGCCAGGGTAATGGCCGTACCGCTGGGCGCATCCAGTTTTTGCGTATGGTGGATTTCCTCGATCCGCGCCTCGTAGCCCGGGGCGTTCTCCATAAGGGCGGCAAGGCGTGCATTCAGTTCAAAGAACAAATTAACCCCCAGGCTAAAGTTGGAGGCATAGATAAAGGCTCCTTCATTCTTCCGGCACAACTCCTGCGCGTCCTGATAGCGGTCCAGCCAGCCGGTGGTTCCGGAAACTACGGGTACGCCGGCCTCCAGGCAGCGGCTGATATTGTCATAGGCCGCCTCCGGGCTGCTGAAGTCGATGGCAACGTCCATCCCGTCAAACGGAACCGGGTCATCCGGCTGATCGATGCGCGCAACGATCTCGTGGCCCCGCGCTTCGGCCATCTGGGCGATCAATTGCCCCATTTTTCCGTATCCGAACAGTCCGATCCTCATAAGTCCTAAAATCGTATTCGCATGGCCAGCCCGTATTGCGGGCTCATCGTAATGGGATCCACGTCCAGGTAGGGGTTCACATCCAGGCTCAGGTCCTCGTCCACATTGTATTGTTTCAGGTGCGCATCCACATTGGCGTCGATAACGTTCAGCGCATAAAGGGCAATGGTGATGAGCAGGGCCAGGTCCCTGTCCCTTTGGTAGCGCTCCTGGGCATCCTGCAGGGCTTCGTCGGAGAGGGAAGGGGTATCGGGTACCACCCCGTCATCGGGGTTCCGATCCCAGAACTCGTCATCCGTGAATCCGGCCAGGCGCCTTTTAAACGCCGTGCGGGTGCGGTCGTAGAGATCATCGTTGTAAAGATATGCGTAGGTTCCGGTTCCGATAGCCCCCCAAACGAGCGGGATCTTCCAGTACCTTTTGTTGTAGGCCTGCCCAAGACCCGGGAGGACCGCAGAATAAAAAGCCGCTTTACTGGGCGCTAACGGATTGATGGGCTGGCGTTCCACCTTGTCAAAGCGCACCCCTTTCCTGGAGAGGTCCTGCTGCAGGGAATCGGATGCTTTGGCATCGGCTGCCATACGGACCGAATCAGCAACGGCTGTCTCCGTTGCCATACGCACGGCATCCACGGTGGTGGAATCCACGGCTGTTCTGACGGAATCAGCTGCTGCGCGCGTATCTGCATCTTCCTGGGCCCGGACCAGCGGTCCTGAGGCGATCAGAAAGAACATGCAAATAAATAGGTTACGCACCTGTGATCTTTTTTTTGAGCCGGCCGAACTCTTCTTTGCTGTGAAAGGGGATGGTGATTCGGCCCTTGCCGGAGCCGGAGGCCTGTACCTGAACGGTTGCATCCAGAAAATCCCGCAGGGCTTCCAGGCCCTCGGAAGCAAATTCCGGCAGGGCTTTTGGAGCTGGTTTTTTCGGGCTGCCGCCAGCGCGGTCTTCGTGGAGATTGCGCACCAGGGCTTCGGTTTGCCTTACGGACAGGTTGTCCGAAAGGATTTTCTCGTAGATATCCAGCTGCTTGGCGCGTTGTTCAACGTTGACCAGGCTGCGGCCGTGCCCCATCGAAATAAAACCGTCGCGCATGCCGGTCTGTACGATCGGGTCCAGCCGGAGCAGTCGCAGGTAATTGGTGATGGTGCTGCGTTTTTTGCCTACCCGTTCGCTTAATTTCTCCTGGGTAAGGCCGATCTCGTCGATGAGCCGCTGGTAGGAAAGGGCGATCTCCACCGGATCGAGATCCTGGCGCTGGATGTTTTCCACCAGGGCCATTTCCAGGGCTTCCTGGTCGTTGGCAATGCGGATATAGGCCGGGATGCGGTCCATCCCGATCTTGCGGGAGGCCCGGTAACGCCGTTCCCCGGATACCAGCTGGTACCGGTTGAAGCCGAGTTTTCGGACCGTTATGGGCTGGATCACCCCCAGTTCCCGGATGGACGATGCCAGTTCGTCCAGGGCTTCTTCGTTAAAATTGGATCGCGGTTGGAACGGATTGACCTCTATGGCGTCGATCTCCAGCTCCACGATGCTGCCCACCACCTGGTCGGCATTCTTGTCCGTTACGGACTGGATGTCGTTCTCCGGGTCTTTCAGCAATGCGGACAAGCCGCGGCCCAAGGCCTGTTTCTTGGTTGCTTTCGCCATTATACCGCCTGTCTGTTTTTCTGCAACAGTTCGTGCGCCATATTCAGGTAATTGGCGGCTCCCTTGCTGCTCGCATCGTACTTGATGATGCTCTCTCCGTAGCTGGGCGCCTCGCCCAGGCGTACGTTCCGTTGGATAATGGTTTCGAATACCATGTCCCCGAAGTGCTTTTTTACTTCCTCAACCACCTGGTTCGAAAGCCGCAAACGGGCGTCGAACATGGTCAGCAGCATCCCCTCGATATCCAGGTCCGGATTGTGGATGCGCTGTACGCTCTTGATGGTGTTCAGGAGTTTTCCGAGTCCTTCCAGCGCAAAATATTCGCATTGGATCGGAATGATCACCGAATCCGCCGCCGTAAGCGCGTTCAGGGTGAGCAAGCCTAGGGAAGGGGCGCAATCGATCAATACGTAGTCGTAGCGGTGGCGGACGCTTTCGATGGCCGCCTTGAGCATATATTCGCGGCGGTCCTTGTCCACCAGTTCAATCTCAATGGCCACCAGGTCTATGTGCGCCGGGATCAAATCCACGTTGGGCGAGCTGGTGGTGACAATGCATTGTTCCGCATCGCTTGTATGTTCCAGCAGTTGGTAGCTCCCCAGGGATACCGAGTCCACGTCAATGCCGAGGCCGGAAGTGGCATTGGCCTGCGGGTCCGCGTCAATCAACAGCACATTCTTTTCCAATACGCCCAAAGCGGCGGCCAGGTTTACCGTTGTGGTGGTTTTTCCTACGCCTCCTTTTTGGTTCGCAATCGCGATCGTTTTACCCATTTCCTGTTAGGATTAGGGGTTAAAAATACGATTATTTGCTGTCCGGGGAAACGGAACTTGTTAACACAAAGTGAATAAGTCCGCAGCTTTGGCCAATTATTAACACTTCCGGGAAGAATGTGCTGCGAACGCGAATTTGCCGGGCTATTTATCCGGATTTAAGCAGCCGCTCCAGGATGTCGATGGCCGCCAGGCTGATCCGGGTCCCGGGCCCGAAGATGCCGGCTACCCCGGCCTCGTTGAGTGCGGGATAATCCTGTTTTGGGATGACTCCGCCCGCTACCACCAGGATCTCGGGCCGGTCGTAGCGCCGCAGGGCCTCGATCAGTTCGGGGATCAGGGTTTTGTGCCCGCCGGCAAGGGAAGAAACGCCCAGGATGTGGACGTCGTTCTCCACGGCCTGTTTGGCGGCTTCGTCCGGGGTCTGGAACAGCGGACCGATGTCCACGTCAAACCCCAGGTCGGCGTAAGCGGTGGCCACAACCCGCGCGCCCCGGTCGTGCCCGTCCTGGCCCATTTTGGCAATCATGATGCGCGGCCTCCTGCCTTCCCGCGCAGCAAATTCGTCAGCCAGTTGCCGGGCCTTTTCAAAGTCAGGATCCTGTTCGATTTCTTTGGAATACACGCCTGTGATGGATTGGGTCTGGGCCCGGTGCCGCCCGAAGGCTTTTTCCATGGCATCGCTGACCTCGCCCAGGGTGGCCCGGTGCCGGGCCGCTACCACGGCTAAAGCTAGCAAATTATCGGCTTCCGCTGTGGCCCCGCCCTCCTGTTTTTTGCGCGCGGCCCGGGTAAGGTCCTGCAGGGCGCGTTCCACGGCGGACTGGTCCCTGCCGGCTTTCACCTGCCGCAATCGTTCCAGTTGCTGTTGCCGGACCCTGGTGTTGTCTACCTCCAGGATCTGGATCGCATCCTCTTCGGGGCTTTGGAACCGGTTCAGGCCCACGATGAGGTCCCGGCCCGTGTCGATACGCGCCTGCTTCCGCGCGGCCGCTTCCTCGATCCGCATCTTCGGGATACCCGCCTCGATGGCCCGGGTCATCCCCCCGAGGTCTTCGATCTCCTCGATCAGTTCCCAGGCCTTTTCGCAGAGTTCGGCCGTGAGCCGCTCCACGTAGTAACTGCCCGCCCAGGGATCTACCGTGCGCGTAATGCCCGTTTCCCGTTGAAGGATCAGTTGCGTATTCCGGGCGATGCGCGCCGAGAAGTCGGTCGGCAGGGCGATGGCCTCGTCCAGGGCGTTGGTGTGCAGGCTCTGGGTGCCGCCAAAAACCGCGGCGGCCGCCTCGATCAGGGTCCGGCCCACATTGTTGAACGGGTCCTGTTCGGTAAGGCTCCAGCCGCTGGTCTGGCAGTGCGTGCGCAGGGCCATGGATTTTTTGTTTTCCGGACCGAAGGGTTGCATCAGTCGGGCCCACAGCATCCGGCCGGCCCTGAGCTTGGCGATCTCCATAAAATGGTTCATGCCGATCCCCCAGAAGAAGGACAGACGGGGCGCGAACTGGTCAATGGCAAGGCCTGTCGACAACCCGGTACGTACATATTCCAGGCCATCGGCCAGGGTATAGGCCAGCTCCATATGCGCCGGGGCCCCGGCTTCGTGCATGTGGTACCCGGAGATGCTGATGCTGTTAAAACGCGGCATCTCCCGGCTGGTGTATTCAAAGATGTCGGCCACGATCCGCATGGACGGGGCAGGCGGGTAGATATAGGTGTTTCGGACCATGAACTCTTTCAGGATATCGTTCTGGATGGTCCCGGCCAACTGCCCGGGTGCCACGCCCTGTTCCTCGGCGGCAACAATGTAAAAGGCCATAACCGGAATCACCGCCCCGTTCATGGTCATGGATACGGAGAGCTCCCCCAGCGGGATGCCTTCGAACAGGCGCTTCATGTCCTCAACGGTGTCGATGGCCACCCCGGCCATGCCCACGTCGCCCTTTACCCGCGGGTGGTCGCTGTCGTAGCCCCGGTGGGTGGGCAGGTCAAAGGCAACCGACAGGCCTTTCTGCCCCGCGGCCAGGTTGCGGCGGTAGAATGCATTGCTTTCTTCGGCAGTGGAGAAACCGGCGTATTGCCGGATGGTCCAGGGACGCCGGACGTACATGCTGCTGTACGGCCCCCTGAGATAGGGCGGAATACCGGCTGCGAAATGGGTTTGCAACAGTCCGGCCGTATCTCCCGGCCCATATTCGGTCTGCAGGCGGATGCCTTCGGCAGTTAGCCGCCCCTCCGCTCCCGCGCCTTCGGAAATGCGCTCCGGGAGGTCTTCCCAACGAAGTCCGTTCACCTTATCGCGGTTCATCCTGCAGTCTTTTTAATTCGTATGCTTCGGAAAGCCTCCTTACGGGGAGGGGCTCCAGCAAGGTCTTGCCGCTCCGCTTCTCCCGCAGGGGTTTCTGCTGCTCGGCCGCCATGAGTTGGGAGGGATCGGCAAAGACATTGCTGCCTACCAGTACCCGCTCCCCGGCGTCGAACGCCCGTTGGGCCTCTGCTGCCGACTCCCGGATCTTTCTCTGTATGGTATGCCGCTTGAGTTGAGCCAGGAATCCGCCGCCTTTTTCAAGCGTTTTAAAAAGTTCGAGGGCTTTTTTACCCAGCTGGTCGGTGAGCGCCTCGATATAGTAAGCCCCGTCCGCGGGGTTGGATACTTCGGCGAAATACGCCTCATGGCGCAACAGGAGCAGTTGATTCCGCGCCATCCGGTCCGCAAAGGCATTCGGTTTGTGGTAAACCGCGTCGTACGGCAGGTTGCAGACCAGGTCCGCGCCGCCCAGGACGCCGGCCATGCACTCGGCAGCCGTCCGGATCATATTGGTGTTGTAGTCGTAAAGCGTCTTGTTCCGCAGACTGGGCACGGCCGTAATCCGGCAGGTTCCAGGCAGGCCGGAGGCCCTGGCCAGGAGTTGCCAGAGTCCCCGCAATGCCCGCAACTTGGCAATTTCCATAAAGTATTCTCCGCCAATAGCTACGCGGAAGACCGGGTTCTGCAACAGCGGTTTCAGGTCTCCATACGCATCCGCCAGCTGGACGTATTCGTGAATGTGACTGAGGGCATAGGCCAGTTCCTGTACGCGGTCGGCCCCGGCCTGCTGGTAATGGTCGGCGCGGATGCTCAGGTGGACGGTACCATTGCCGCTCCTGCCGTCCGAAACCAATTGTGCCAGGCTTTGCAGGTCAGCTTCCCGGCCCTTGCTCCAGTTGCCGCTTTGCACCAGGCTCCCGATAGGGT
>JBNKHB010000137.1:0-6811 GCA_050290125.1 Robiginitalea sp. | reverse complement strand
GGCTGCTGAACAGGTTGGCGTCGATATTCGCCTCCTTAAGGAGTTCATCCAGCTTCTTGGAAAGCAGGCCTTCGGCTTCCTTGGCCTCTTCGGCTTGCTTCTTGCGGCCGTTGTTCTGACCTCCGGCAAGCTCCGGATACACCAATGACCAATCGTACTCGTCGTCTACCGGTTCAAAGGCGCTGATCGCAAAGATCAAGGCTTCGGTAATCAGACCCACCGCCAGCAGGAGACCACCCGTAAGGGGGCCGAACTCCCAGTGAAGGATCTTAAACAGGGCTCCGATGATCACCACCGAAGCTCCCAGGCCATAGGCCATGTTAAAGAGCTTTTTAGTTGATTTAGACTGTGCCATAATTTGAAATTTAATTTAGGTTTAAAGTTAATAATAAGTATTTGGTTAAAGTTCGATCTAGGTTGATTTGCAGGTTGTTATTATTGGGTTGAATCTTCCTCTCCCATGTAGTCCTGCACGGTCCGGAAACCGATGTAGCTCCGGGCCGAATCTTTGTATTCATAGTCGCGTGTGCTCACCTGCAGGAAGTACGCAACATCCTTCCAGGAACCGCCGCGGATTACTTTCCGCGAGTTGTTCTGGGTATCCGCATTCGGGTTCATAGTGGATGCGTACTCGTAGGATCCGGGGAAGTAGCTGGAGTTGGTCCACTCCGATACGTTCCCGGCCATGTTGTACAGGTTAAAGTCGTTGGGTTCGTAGGACTTGGCCTCTACCGTATACAATGCGGCATCGGCGGCGTAGTCTCCACGCTGGGGTTTAAAGTTCGCCATAAAGCAACCGGTATCGCTGATCACGTACGGGCCTCCCCAAGGATACGTACCCCCTTCGATGCCACCGCGGGCAGCGTACTCCCACTCAGCCTCGGTAGGCAGGCGGAACTGATTGACGAATTGCTTGCCCCTTTCGCGCTGGTCGTCGTTCTTGAACTTGGTCCTCCAGTTGCAGAAGGCCTTGGCCTGAGACCAAGAAACACCCACTACCGGATAGTCGCTGTACGCGTCGTGCCAGAAGTAGTCGTTGTGCATCGGTTCGTTATAGGAATATTCGAAATCCCGGATCCAAACGGTAGTATCCGGGTAGATGCTCACTTCCTCCTTGCGGATGAAATCCTTGCGGCGGCCTTCTTGTGCACGGGCAGCTGCCTCGATGTCCATCCAGGTATATTTATACTTTAATTTGGTCACGTCGATAGTGCGCTGGCCGTTGTAAGCCTCCTCTTCGGGGATGTACATAGAGTCCATAACCTCGGCATAGTACACATCCGGATAATCGGAAGTATCCCAAACCAGGTCCTCGTCCTTGTTCAGGGCGCGGCCTTCGTAGAAATCCTCTCCCATCCCGGAATAGTTGTCCAACATGTATTTGTCGTAAACGGAAAGGTTGGCCGTATCCGCATCCTTAAACGCGAACATGCCGATCCCGTCATCTTCCGGGCCCATGCCCAGTTCGTCGGCCAGGATGGCCAGCTTGGTCCGGACGATAGAATCCTTAACCCATTCAACAAACTGACGGTATTCGCTATTCGTGATTTCAGTGTCGTCCATATAGAAGGAGCGAACGGTAACGGTCTTGGTCGGGGCGTTCTGTACGTTGCCCATGTCTTCCTCGCTCTTACCCATAATAAAAGACCCCCTGGGAATCAATTCCATCCCGTAGGGTTTCTCGGGGTACCACTTTTTTCCCTGTACACCTACCAGCTCGCCTTTAGATTTGGAGCCACAGCTGCTGAGCAAAAAAATACACGCTATAGATGATAACAATAGCTTCTTCATACTTTAGGTTAATTTCGGTTAAGACTGTATGGTACTCTCTGTTAATTATTCACTAAAACTGAAAATTGAATAATTTATTGTACGACAGAGCCTATTCCCTTGTAAATAAATTTGGATTA
Organism: Robiginitalea sp.; assembly: GCA_050290125.1. Lineage (GTDB taxonomy): Bacteria > Bacteroidota > Bacteroidia > Flavobacteriales > Flavobacteriaceae > Robiginitalea. Next base: position 4,901 of record JBNKHB010000137.1, on the reverse strand, counting down.
ATTGAAGCCCTTTTTGTAGGCTTTAAACCACCTTTCCGGAATATTCTGATCGCATGCGTCCAGATAGTCCTGCTCGGTGCATGGTAATAACGCCCCTGAATTGGATTTAGTATGCGCGCCCAGGAGGTTCGGGACCTCTACCCACCAGCGTCCCGTGAGCGTGCTGTTAAAAAAGTGAAGTTCTTCGGATTGACAGGGTACGATGTACTTGACGAAGTCGGTGCCGGAATCGTTCGGTTGTTCGTCGATCCGGAAGTTGTGACCCTCCATGAAATACCAGATCATCTGGGCCACCAGCTGGAAGGATTGCATATTGTTTTCTACCTCAAAGATGCCGAAGGCGGCGATCTTATCACTCATCCCGGCATAACGGGTAATGGCGCAGATCTCGCGGCCCGTGAAACCGTTCGGGGAAAAGCTGTCCGGCTGACCCATTTCACCGGCGCGGATCGCCCTCGCATCCAGGCTTACCAAATGGGCATTGCGGAGCACGGGTTCGGCCTGAGCGATATCGGCCGCCAGTTCCCCTAAGCGGTAGGCGTCAAAAAAGAGGCGGTCCATCAGGTCTACCTCCTCCTGCGCATTGAAATAACTCTGATACCCGATATTGGAGAAGTTAAACAGGTTGTTCGGCTTGTCGGTGATGATCTTACTCATATAGGAGTGGGAGGAGATGAGCTCCTCGTCCGCCCCAAAATCGAAGCGGCTGTCCACCGACACCAGGTTGATCATGTCCGTTATCCCGTCAAAGGCGCGGTACATGGGATAGGTAAGGTCCTGTGTAGCCCCGATCACGATGGGGATCACTTTTTCCTCCAACAACTCGGCCAGGATCTCGCGCACCACAAAATAGGTATCCTTTACCGTTTCGCCTTCGTCTACATCGCCCAGGTCTATAATGGTATCATTCCAGTTGCCCTCCATGAGCTTGTAGAGCTGCAGGCGGATCTCGTCGAGTTGAAGGCGTGATGTTTTCTTTTCGAAGGCGTTCCTGGATTCGTAGATCCCCAGAATGGCAAAGGTAGCCCCGGCCAGGACCGGCAGGCCTTCTTTCTCGGTATGCTTGTAAATGATGCGGCCCAGGGCCTGGGCCGGCAGCAGTTCGCAGTGTGCCAGCACACGCTGCGGAACCGGTTTTAGGAAATCAAAAGCCATCCGACGCTTTTGCTTATTTGGATTTGGTTCCTTTTTTGGCCGCCAGGAGTTCAATGGCCTGTTCCAGGGTCACTTCCTGCGGATCCACGTCCTTTGCCAGGTCTACCCGCGAGCGTCCCTTGATCACGCTATGCCTGCCCCAACGACCTTTTTCGATCCGGATGCCTTCATCAGGCCATTCCTTGACCCGCTTTTCGGCTTCCTTCTTTTTCTTGTCCTCGATGAGCTCCGCAATATCCGCATCGCTCAGGTGATCGAAGTCGTACTTCTTGGCTACATTAATAAAGATGCCGTCCCATTTGATATAAGGACCGAACCGGCCCTTGCCTTTGGTCACCGGCTTCCCTTCGTAGGTGGTAATGGGCGCATCCGCCTGCTCCTTTGCACGGATCAGTTCCGCGGCGCGTTCCATATCCACGTCAAAGACGCTTTCGCCGGCATCCAGGGAAACAAACTTTTTCCCGTAGCGAACGTAAGGGCCGTACCGCCCCACGTTGGCCTCCACCTCCTGCCCCTGGAAGGAGCCGAGCTTCCGCGGAAGCTTAAAGAGGTCCATGGCCTCCTCAAAGGTAAGGGTACCGATGGACTGTTCCGGCAATAAACTTGCAAAAAGCGGCTTCTCCTCCTCATCCGCGGTACCGATCTGTACCATGGGACCGAAACGGCCCAGGCGAACGGCTACCTGCCGACCGGATTTCGGGTCGGTTCCCAGGACCCGCTCCCCGCTCGCGCGTTCCGCGTTCTCCTCCACATCCAGCACATTGGGGTGGAATCCGTTGTAGAAATCCTTCAGCACTTTTTGCCAGTCTTCTTCCCCGGTGGCTATTTCGTCAAAATCCTTTTCCACCTTGGCGGTGAAATTGTAATCCAGGATGTTGGCAAAATGGCTTACCAGGAAATCATTGACGATCATCCCGATATCGGTAGGGACCAATTTTCCCTTATCCGATCCGACCGTTTCCGAAAGTTCCTTCTCCTGGATGCTTCCCGCCTCCAGGGTAAGCTGTACATACGCGCGATCACTGCCCTCCACACTGCCTTTCTCCACATAGCCGCGTTGCTGTATGGTAGATATGGTAGGGGCATAGGTAGAAGGCCTCCCAATGCCCAACTCCTCCAATTTTTTTACCAGCGAGGCCTCGGTATACCGGTAGGGCGGCCGCGTGAAGCGTTGTGTTGCGGTAATGTATTGTGCCTGCAAGGCCTGATCCACTTCCAGGGCCGGCAGCATCCCGTCCTGCTCCTCCACGTCCTCGTCGTCCTTTCCTTCCAGGTATACTTTAAGGAACCCGTCAAATTTGATCACCTCCCCGTTGGCCGTAAATAAGGTATCCTCCCGATCATTTCGGATCTGAACCTGCGTCCGCTCCAGTCGGGCGTCGCTCATCTGGGATGCCAGGGTCCGCATCCGGATCAATTCGTAAAGACGGGCCTGGTCCCGCTCCAGGTTCGGATTCTGGAGGGTCATGTCCGTGGGGCGGATGGCCTCGTGCGCCTCCTGGGCCCCCTTGGACTTGGAGGTATAGTTCCGTTGATTGCTGTAGGCCTCCCCGTAGGCGGAGACGATGGCATCCTTTGCGGCCTGAAGGGCCTCCGGAGAAAGGTTAACGCTATCGGTACGCATATAGGTGATCAAACCGGCCTCGTAAAGGCGTTGGGCCACCTGCATGGTGCGGGCCACTGAAAAATAGAGCTTCCGGGAAGCCTCCTGCTGCAGGGTGGAGGTGGTAAAGGGCGCCGCCGGAGACTTCTTGGCCGGCTTGGTATCCAGGCTGTCCACGGCAAACGATGCCCCTATTAACTTCTCGAGAAAGGCGCGGGCCTCAGCTTGCTGCGGGAATCCCTGGGTGAGTTTAGCCTGAAAACTGTTCCCTGCGGCATCGCTGAAGGAAGCTGCTACTTTAAAACTGCTTTCGGGTGTAAAGGCCTCGATGGAACGCTCCCGTTCCACGATCAACCGAACAGCGACGGACTGCACGCGTCCGGCCGAGAGCCCGGGTTTGATCTTTTTCCACAAGACCGGAGAAAGCTCATAACCCACCAGGCGGTCCAGGATCCGCCGCGCCTGTTGTGCGTTGACCAGATCGTAGTTGATATCCCTGGGGTTTTCGATGGCCTTTTGGATGGCCGACTTGGTAATGGAGTTAAAGACGATCCGGCGGGTCTTGCTCTTGTCGAGCTTCAGGGTTTCGGCCAGGTGCCAGGAAATAGCTTCTCCCTCGCGGTCTTCATCACTGGCCAGCCAGATGGTTTCCGCCTTGGCGGCCATCTCCCTCAGCTTTTTGACGAGTGCTTTTTTCTCGGCATCCACAATGTATTTGGGCGTAAAATCATTTTCCACATCCACGCCCAACTCCTTGGAGGGTAGGTCCGCAATATGACCGAAGCTGGATGTCACCGTAAAATCTTTCCCGAGAAAACGCTCGATGGTTTTCGCCTTGGCGGGGGACTCTACGATAACCAGGTTCTTTGCCATTCCTTTCGATTTAGGTTCACAAAAGTATGGGAATTTTTTAATTTGATGCAGCCCGGGCCTCCCGGCTACCCGCATTTTCTCCACTATAGCAGATCTTCCCGGCACCAATCGGGACCCTTCCGGAACCGCTCCCTCATTTGGAAAAATTTCTATCTTTACCTCCGTTAGAAGTAGCTGCTTAGAATACCATGTTTACTCTGCCTATCCTCTCGGCAACCGAATTGTTGAGACACTTTGGCCAGCAAATCCAGGGCCATTACAAGAAGACATTTACAGAAGCAGTGCTTCAATTGGATAACGCCAATGGTAAAGGGGTCATAAGGGCCCTGGACCTGCAACCCGGATTCTCCATCATCACCTACGACATTCTCTTTTCGCGTGAGATCACCTTTAAGATCAGCGGGGAAGAAACCGGGCCGGTTTACTTTCTATATTGTCTCAAGGGATATTTCCATCACCAATACGAGAATGAGAGCGGCAAAAAGAAAGTTGCCGAACTGCAAAACGTAATCACCACAGGCTCCTCAGCCACCCGGACCATCGTCCATATTCCGGCAGGAGAGCCTTTAAAGATCAGCGTCATCTGGATCCTGAGAAGCGTCTTGCAGCGTCCCTCCATAAAACGAATGCCTCGTACTTCCACGAAATTGATGGAGTTCATCGACGAGATCATACCAGAGGATTCCTATACCTATTTCGGAGCCTTCCGGCCGAGAACTTCGCAGTACGTGAAGCTGCTGATCGAGAAACCAAAATCCGGCGTGGTGGGACGGCTCCTGCAGGAGGCTGCCATACTGAATGTCCTTGCATCGCAGTTGGAGTATTACAAGGAATCGGACGCCGCAGATTCGGTTCCGCTCAACAAGCGGGATCTGGACACGGCGCTCCAGTTGGGGGCGGCTATCGTCGCAACGCTGGAGAAATCCCATTCGCTTGCCGAGCTGGCCGATCAAAGCGGCCTGAATCCTAAAAAACTGCAATCGGCTTTTCGCCATTTATACGGGACCAGCGTTGGAACCTTTGTCCGGGATGCCCGGCTGGAACGCGCAAGGGAATTATTGGAAACCTCGGATCTGAATGTGTCGGAAACCGTTTATGCCGTGGGGCTCAACAGCCGCAGCTACTTCACCAAAGCCTTTACGGCCCGTTACGGCATCAAGCCCTCCGAAATCATGGAAGCGAGGTCGTAGCGCTTCACACTTCCCTAGTCCGCCAGTGACAAGGAACTGAGCAGTTCCAGTCCGGCCTCCTGATAGGTGTATTGATAGAT
>JBNKHB010000136.1:0-6837 GCA_050290125.1 Robiginitalea sp. | reverse complement strand
AAAGAAGAGGGGTGGAAGCTGATCGGCATCCTCAACAACGACATGATCGGGAATACCACCGGGGTGGACGGAGTGGTCAGCAACCGGGATTTCCGGATCTTCTCCGAGCCGGTCCCCCCTACCGAAACCGAAGAGCAGCGGCGGGCGCGCCGGTTTTATGGCGGCGAGGTAGACGGCATCTCCAGGCAGCTGGCGCGCTATATACACCGCACCACACGCACCTATATGCCCGAGATGAACCCAATAATGGTTTACCGCCTGGACCGTTTTGGACGCGGCGGACACCACCGTCCGTTCAACGATGCCGGGTTTGCCGGGGTGCGGATCATGGAAGCGCATGAGAATTATACCCAGCAGCATCAGGACATCCGCCTGGAAAACGGAGTACTGTACGGGGATTTGCTGGACTATGTGGATTTTGGCTACGCTGCCAAACTAACTGCGGTCAATGCCATTAACCTGGCGTCCCTGGCCTGGGCTCCTCCGGCCCCGGAGGGCGTGGGCATCGGCGGGATCGTGGAACCGGCCGCCCGGCTCAGTTGGGAACCGGTGGAAGGCGCAGCCGGCTATAAGGTGTACTGGCGGGATACCACCTCCCCTACCTGGGACCATTTCCGAATGGTGGGAACGGATACCGAAGTAACCCTGGAAGGGATCGTTATCGACAACTTTTTCTTTGGCGTTGCCGCCATTGGCAAGGACGGACATGAGAGCCCGGTGAGCTTCCCTTCCAGGATCCTTAGAAACTAAAAAGATACGGACATGAAGCGCCTGAGTTGGACGGTACCGGTGCTGTTGGGAACACTGCTGCTGGCGGGATGCGCCGGGGAACCGGACAGGGGGCATTACCTGCCCGATATCGGTAGTATCGATGAGGACTACGCAGAGATCGACAGCCTGGGGGCCTATGATCGTCTGGGGTACCGCCTGTACCATGCCAACCGGGACCTGCAGGCATCGGAACTCTATGTGCAGGCCGCCTATCTGTTTCACCAAGCCGGAAAAACGGATTCCCTTGCCTACCTGCTGAACCGCGCCATCGACGCGGGGATGGCCAACCCGAAGATCCTGGAGAAGTTCACTGGGCTTCTTCCGGACCTGGAACAGGCAGACTGGAAACGCCTGCGGAAACGCCTGGATTCCATAGACAAAAGCCTGGCGGAAGTGGACCACTTTGAGCTGCGGATGGAATCCATGGAAGCCTTCTGGCCCTATCTGGAACGCGCCCTGGCCGATACCTCCCAGGCCCGCGAGGCCTTTCGGGAATTCATCTTTAACGGCCCCCGGGAACTCCGGGATTATTATGTGGTGCGCTACTACAACCTGGACAATATGTACGGGCAGATGATCAACGGATCCCCGGAATACTACCGCTACCTGAAACGGCATTTTGACCCGGACAGCCTGGAGGCGCTTAAAACGCTAACCCGAAGTTGGATGGCGCATTTTAAGGAGATCTATCCCCAGGCCGTCTTTCCGAATGTCTATGTAGTGCCCGGCATCCTCAATTCCGGGGGTACCTTAACGGAAATGGGCCTTTTTGTGGGCGGGGATATGTACGGGGCAGGGCCTGATGCGCCGCTGCAAGAACTCACCGACTGGCAAAGGGGCGCCTTGCAACCCTTTTCGGATATGCCGGGAATCGCGCTGCATGAGCTGATGCACTTCCAGCAAAATTACGGGGATGACCCCCGCAGGGAGCTCGTCATGCAGAAAGTAATAGAAGAAGGGGTTTGCGACTTCCTGGTAGAATTGGTGTCCGGCAGGATTAACGCCGATAGCCGGCTCGACTATTTACGGGATTCGGTGAACCGGGAACGGATCTATACGGACCTGCGCCGTGAACTCCAGGGTGAGGACCTGACGCTTTGGATGTACAACGGCAACAGCATCACCGACCGGCCGCCCGACCTGGGGTATACCATCGGGTACCTGGTCAGCAAATCCTACTACGAGCGGCAGGAAGACAAACAGGCAGCCATTTATCAATTACTCAACACGGAGAATATCCGTGAGATCTGGGAAGGCAGCGAATACGCTTTTTTGCTACCGGAATCCCAGGCTGGCAAGGAATTTGAATCCCTGCCGTAACTTTAGCGATATGAAAAGACAAATTTGCATTGCCATATGCCTGCTGGCCATCTCCGCGGCCGCTGCCCAGGAATCCTTTAGCCGGCAGGACAGCCTTCGCGGCAGCATCACACCGGAACGTTCCTGGTGGGACCTTACCTATTACGATCTCCGGGTAAGCGTGGATCCGGATACCAGATCCCTGAGCGGGTCCAACACCATTCATTATCGGGTACTGGAGCCTGGCATGCGGATGCAGATTGACCTGCAGCCCCCCATGCAGATTTCGGAGGTGACGCAGGAAGGCCGTTCGCTCCGGGTGGAAAACGAGGGCAATGCCCATTTTATCACCCTGCAGCATCCCCAGTCCGAGGGTAGCCTGCAGGAACTTACTATTGCGTTTTCCGGTACGCCGAAAGAGGCGGTCCGCGCCCCATGGGACGGCGGGTTCTCCTGGTCAGTGGACAGTGAGGGCCAGCCTTTTGTGGCTACCTCCTGCCAGGGACTGGGCGCCAGTGTCTGGTGGCCCAACAAAGACCATATGTACGACGAAGTGGACAGCATGGCCATTGCCATTACGGTCCCAAAACCCCTTAATGCGGTAGCCAACGGGCGCCTGCGGGAGGTTTCGGAGGAAGGTGACAGCAGCACCTACCAGTGGTTTGTCGCCAACCCCATCAACAACTATGGCGTGAACGCCAACATCGCCGTATACGACCACTTTGGCGGCAGCTACCAGGGCGAAAAAGGTACCCTGGACCTGGATTATTACGTATTGCCCGAAAACAGGGAGAAAGCGGCGCGGCAGTTTAAACAGGTGCCCCTGATGCTGGAGGCCTTCGAACACTGGTTCGGGCCCTACCCTTTTTACGAGGACAGTTTTAAACTGGTGGAAGTACCCTATCTGGGAATGGAACACCAGAGTTCGATCACCTACGGCAATGGCTACGAGAACGGTTACCTGGGGCACGACCTGTCCGGGAGCGGATGGGGCCTCAAATTCGATTTTATCATCATTCACGAAGCCGGGCACGAATGGTTCGCCAACAACATTACTTACAAAGATGCCGCCGACATGTGGATCCACGAGGGCTTTACCGCCTATTCGGAAAACCTCTACCTGGATTACCACTATGGGCACGAGGCTGCAGCTGCTTATGTGATCGGAACGCGGCGGAACATCCAGAACGACCGGCCGGTGATCGGGACCTATGGAGTGAACAGCGAGGGCTCCGCGGACATGTATTACAAAGGCGCGAATATGCTGCATACCCTGCGGCAGCTGATCGAGGATGACGCGCTCTGGCGTAGCATCCTGCGCGGCTTGAACCGCGATTTTTACCACCAGACGGTAAGCACGCAGCAAATCGAAGATTATATCAGCGAGAAGAGCGGGAAAGACCTTTCCGCCTTCTTCAACCAGTATTTGAGATCTACGGACATCCCCACGATCGAATACCGAATCGAGGGGGACCAGATGCATTTCCGCTACACGAATATCGTGGAGGACTTTGATATGCCGGTGCGGGTGCAGGTTGGCGAGGAGTTGCGCTGGATCTTCCCGGAGGCCGACTGGAAGACAGAAGCGATCCCGGAAGGGGCCTTATTGGAATTCGATCCCAATTTTTATATAGAATCCCGGGTTGCCCGCTAACCCATAACCACCTAAAAACAAACAAATGAAAACGATCTGTTACTTGTGCCTGGCTGCACTGAGCCTTACCCTTGCCTGCAAAAATGCCCCGGAAGGACCCGATGCCGCCTCCGATGCGGGGCTGGTGATCAACAATGAGGCCCAGGGCCGCATCGACTCGTTATTGCAGGATATGGTGGCCACTGGAAAGGTGGCGGGTATCTCGGCCCTGGTTTATGAGAAAGGAAGTGAAGCGTACTTTGGCGCCTACGGCTATGCCAACCGGGCGGACAGCATACCCATGGACCGGAATACCATCGTCCAGATCTATTCCATGACCAAGCCCATAACCGGTACCGCCCTTATGACCCTTTACGAAAAGGACTCTTTTGAGTTGGATGACCCCCTCACCAAATACGCCTCGGAATTCGAGGACATGCAGGTCTATACCGGAGTGGACGCGCAGGGAAATATGATCCTGGAGCCGGTGCTCCGTCCCATTTCGGTGCGGGATATCACCCGGCATACCGCCGGATTTCCAAACCGGCCGGACATTCCCGGACTCAGCGACGCCCTCGCGTCCAGCGCCCCGCTGGACCGGAACAATACGCTTACCGAAATGGCTGAGAAATTCGGGGACCTGCCGCTGTGGTTCCAACCCGGTTCCCAGTGGGAGTACGGGCCCAGCGTAGACGTGCAGGCCTTCCTCACCGAACGGATTTCGGGCCAACCTTACGGGGAATACGTACGGTCCAACGTACTGGACCCGTTGGGTATGAGTAACACGCGTTATTTCGTACCGGAACAAGACCGGGAACGGTTCTCGGCCATGTACCGCTTGCACGAGGACGGCACCCTGGAACAACTGCCGGATTCCACCGCTAAGGTTGAATACCTGGAGCGATTTCCGCTTACCCGCGGCGGATGGGGCCTTACTTCCACCCTGGACGACTACATGAGATTTGCCCGCATGCTCCTGGGCGAGGGCAGTTTGGACGGGGTGCAGATCCTGAAGCCGGAGACCGTTCGGCTGATGGCCACCAACCACCTGCCGGATAGCGTAAAAGAGCGCGCCTGGCTGCCCAGCAAGGGTCAGGTAGGATTCGGTATCGACTTTGCCGTGCGGGTGGCCCCTCCCGCATCCGCCGAAGAAAATAACGGTGTGGTGGGGGAATTTTTCTGGGACGGCGCCGCCAGTACCCTCTTTTGGGTAGACCCGGAGAACGAGTTGGCCGCCGTGCTCTTTGTGCAACTCTTTCCGTATGACCCGGTCAAATTGCACAAGAAATTCCGGGATGCGGTTTACGGTCCGTACCAGCCGGAACTATCCGACACCGAACTATAACAAAAAAAGGGCGCCAGTACGGCGCCCTTCCTATTTCAATTTGCAAACCCTACTGGAACTGAACGCCGGTTAAGGCGATCATCCCCGGATCGTCGGAGCCTCCCTGACGCTTATAGGTCAGGTAGAGGGTCTGCCGGCCGTCCAGGTTGCGTACCAGAGAAAGCGGCACGGCACTGCCCTGCCCCTGCTGAGGGGTGTTCAGGCTGCCGGATCCTACCACATCTCCTTCAGGACTCCCCAGGCGGATCTCAAAATCCGCTCCGGCCGCCGGGGGCGCCTGCCAGGCCACCATGGGCATCAGCATCTTAACCCCGGAAAGGTCATAGTCCTTAAGCTCCAGCCAACCCTCTGCGGCATTGAGGATCGCCAGGTCCCGGCCGCCAAAGCTCACATCCATCATGCCTTCCTTGGTCAATTGAGGCCCCGGGGATACCAGGTTGCCGGAAAGCGCCAGATTGGCCACGCCCGTCAACGGTTTTACCCCGTTCGCACCGGCATCCGTATAAGTGGCCGTCAACACCATGGTATTGGCTCCCTCGGGAGGGGCTGGGGAAATACTGCCGCTGGCGGGGAGGGAAGCAGGGCGGGGACGCTCGTCAGCCAGTGACAGGATCCAGGATGCCATTTGGGTCAACTCCTCCGTGCTCAGGTCCGGGTGTGCCGCCATGGCGACCTCACCCCAGACGCCACTGCCTCCATTGCGCACCTTGTCGATCAGGTACCGCAGGTTGGTATTGCGACGTCCTTCCTGGTACTTTCTGGAAACATCCATATACGATGGTCCGATGGAAGCCTCGTTCTCCTTATGGCAGGACTTGCAGTCCAGGCTTTGGGTCAGGGCCTTTCCGGTGATGGCCGCTGAAGCCCGTTGGTGTCCAAAGTTCCTTGAGCTCTCGTCGCTTCCTTCCAGATACTCTACCGAGATATACAGATTATCGTCTCCCGCTACCTGTTGGCCTTCGTCCATAACGGTAACTTCATAATCGATAGGCACCCCGGGGATGAAGAAGGATTCGTTCCCACCGCTTAGGGAAATGGCGACCTCCGGCCGCGTATTGCCGACAAAGATGGTTTCGCTAACTCCTTCCGAGGTCATCCCGGAAGCATCCCGGGCCATAGCTGTGAGCGTAAACTCGCCGGTCCCGTCATAGGTGTAATCCAGATTGGGTGTTTCCGTAACCAGGCTGTCCCCGGTACCCGTTACCCATACATAGCTCATATCATCTCCCTCCAGGTCTTCCGCGTTCAGCATGGCCTTTATACTTAGAGGTGCCTGACCCGAGGTCAGGTCCACTTCCAGGCCTTCGATCAGCGGGGCGCGGTTGCCGCCGTTGTATTCGATGTAGGACAAGCCGCTGTCGTCATTCGCCGTAAACCAGCCTGAGCCGTACTCCAGCAGGTAGATACGACCCGTCGGGCCCACTTCCATATCGATCAGGTTGTGCAATTCGATGTCTGCGGCAAAGGGTTCCATTTTATTGAAAGTACCGTCCTCAAAAAGGTGGACGGCCATCATCCAACCGCGCATCCAGTCGTATACCAGCACCTTGCCGTCGTAGTATTCCGGCAACGCGCCTTCTCCGTTGTACAGGTCTGAATAATACGCCGGTCCCGCCATAGCGTTCCGGCTTCCGGATCCCACCTGGGGGAAATCAGAAATCTCCCCGTAGTGATAGTAGACCATTGCAGGTTGTGCCGGTGGCAATTCCTTAAGCCCGGTATTGTTCCGGGAATCATTAATGGGGTGCTCCGGGTCAAAGGCCTTACCACTCTCGCCGGTGGCGTAGTC
>JBNKHB010000135.1:0-6917 GCA_050290125.1 Robiginitalea sp. | reverse complement strand
TCTCTTTGGTTCGAATGCGATAGGCTTCGATCATGTCTGATACGAAGATCTTGCCGTCGCCGACATTACCTGTTGAGGCGGTCTCGAGTAGGGTGTTGACCGTCTTTTCCAGGAAATCGTCCGAAACCACGATAACGAGGTACCGGCGCTGAATGTCTGAGGTGCTGTACGAGATGCCGCGGTACACATGACCTTGTTTCTCATTGCCCACCCCGGTGACATCCCAATAGCTGAAAAAATTCACCTCAATCTGATGGAGGGCCTTCTTGACCTCATCAAATTTGGATTTTCGAATAATAGCTTCCACTTTCTTCATTGGTATATTGTTTTTGTTGATCGGGCCAAATATATGTTAAAAAGAAGTGACCCTATCATTATGAGGGGGTAACCTGAATATTTTTATTGTTATCCCAATATTACCCCCCAAAAATTTTGGGGGTTGTTAATTTAAAAGGATTTTTTTAGGAGATTGTTGGGTAGGCCGTTTCAAAAAGCCGGGAAGGCCGTAAGTTTGGAGTATTTGCCTTACAAACTGCCTGAAAATGTTAGGATTCCGGCAAAAAAAGCCGCCCGTGTTATATTTCTAAAAATATCGGGATATCAAGCGAAGCGCGCCAGCCAGAAACCGGCAAATACTGCGGCCACGCCCAGCAGGAGGCTGGCGAGTACATACGCAATAAGGGGCAGGTAACTCCCTTCCTTTAGCATCAGGAACTGTTCCATCCCAAAAGTGGAGAATGTAGTAAAGCCGCCGCAGAAACCGGTGGCCAGTAAAGCCGAGTGCACCGGATTGGTAGTTTGGTGCTTCAGGGAGATTCCCAGTAGCAGTCCAATGATCAGGCAACCGAGGACGTTCACCAGGAAGGTGCCGAGGTAAAAACCCGACCAAAGCGGGTTAAGATATTTGCCGATCAGGAAGCGCAGGCCGCTGCCAACACCTCCGCCAAGCATTACTAAAAGCAATTGTTTCATGTAGCCCGGTAGACTGGAATAAAAGAATTACCTCCCTGTGGGAATCAGGATAAAGCTACTAAGGCCAGATTACACTACCAAAAAAACACCTGCGGGTCTGAAAAGGCAGGTGAAGCTGAGCGAATTCCGTTATCCGACGTTCCGGTATTCGGAATCCATCCGGTCCAGCGGATAAATTTTAAGGTCCAGGGCAGAAGAAATGCCGGGGGAAGTACGTTTCTTAAACCGAAATGGCAGCGTAGTGCTGAAGATCAGAAGCAGGGCGTTTAGCACCACCAATACTGAAATAATTGTAATAAATGTGACCATTGATCGGATTATCTGAAAATATAACGCAAAAGTACGTGTTTTCTTATAGTATACGAATCCGCGGCCTCAAATAGTTGTAAAGGAGTTAATTTTTGTGGTATATGCAAAAACCGGCCTCAATTGTTGAGTAAATATTTGAGTGCCAGCAGCAAAATTATAAAACTGACAAAGGCGATCAGGATCTGCCAGGCCCCTTTGTACTGCCTTTGGTGAAGCCGCCGGTCCTTGCGGTACATCCATGCGATTGCCGCCACGAAGGCTATAAAGAAAAGGACTGCAAATACGATTTGGCCGGGACTGAACACAACTTAGCTATTTCGGGTTTTTAATTGGATCGGAATTTCCGTTTCTTCGTCTTACGGAAGTGCGACGCCGTAAAATTAATCCAATTCACCCCTATATGAAAAACAAGATCGATGCGGTGGCCGATTTTCACCGAGCCTTCGGATTGGGAATTTCCCATAAACCCCAGGCAAACCTGGGAGAGGAAACCATCCGGCTGCGCTTTAACCTGATGGACGAGGAAAACCGCGAATACCTGGAGGCTGCCAGAAGCGGGGATCTGGTGGAAGTGGCCGATGCCCTGGGCGACATGCTCTACATCCTTTGCGGTACCATCCTGGAGCACGGGATGCAATACAAGATCGAAGAGGTATTCGAGGAAATCCAGCGGAGCAATATGAGCAAACTGGGTGGCGACGGAAAACCGATTTACCGCGAAGACGGCAAGGTGCTGAAAGGACCGAATTACTTCAAACCCGATATCCAGGGGGTCCTGGACCGCTAAATACCCTGACTTCGGTTCATCGCACCGGCACCCGCCAGCCAAAGGGATCTTCAGCGCGGTTGTACTGGATGTCCGTGATGCGCTTTTTAAAGTATCCAGCGTAACTGTCCTCCAGTTCCGGAAGCGTATACAACTTGTCACGGTAGCCGAAACTGCTGATGGGGGAGACCACGGCAGCGGTACCTGCGCCAAAGAGTTCTTTCAGGCTTCCATTTGCTGAGGCCTCAACCAACTCACTCACACTGATCTTGCGCACCTCGGTTGGGATGCCTTCTGCTTCTGCCAGGGTCAGGATGCTTTTTCGGGTGATCCCGTCCAGGATACGGTCGCTGGTTGGGCTGGTCAGCAGCTTATCCCCGATCCGTACGAAAATATTCATGGCGCCCGCCTCTTCGATGTATTCGTGGGTGTTGTCGTCCGTCCAGATTACCTGTTGGTAGCCATCCTTTACGGCGAGTTGGGTGGGATAGAACTGGGCGGCATAATTCCCGCCGGCCTTTGCAAAACCAACCCCACCGTTGGCAGCCCGCGCGAATTTTTCTTCGATCCGGACACTGACCTTACCACTGAAGTAGGCTCCGGAGGGTGCGCAGGCTATGACAAAGGTATAGGCGTCCGCCGGGGATGCATGGAATCCCAGCCCGGAGGCAAAGATGAACGGCCGGATGTACAGCGAGCTGCCGGCCTGGGAGGGCACCCAGTCGCTGTCGGTGCGCACCAGGGCCTTTAAGCCTTCCATGAACAGGCCTTCCGGCAATTCCGGGATGGCCAGCCTGGACGCGGAGATGTTCAGGCGACGCGCATTGTCTTCCGGCCGGAAGAGCCAGATGCCCCCCCCGGTGTCCCGGTAAGCTTTAAGGCCTTCAAAGACTTCTTGTCCGTAGTGGAAAACTTTGGCCGCCGGCTCAAGGCTCAGCGGGCCGTAAGGAACCACCCTTGGTTGCTGCCAGCTCCCGTTCCTGTAGTCGCACAGGAACATGTGGTCGGCAAAAACATTGCCAAAGGACAAATTGCTGAAATCCACCTCCGGCAAGCGGGATTTGGTGGTCCGGGTTACGGGAATCTCCTTGATAGCCACACTCATAATGCGCATGTTTGAAGAGATAAAATTACACAATTATCTTGACCCGACCCTTCTTTTTTTGCCCGGAATTATGGACTTTTGGAGATAGATCCCAATTCGTAGGAATCATGAAAAAAATTAACGCAACTATTGCCATATCCTTGATAATCCTGGTTTTAGGACCGGTCTTTTCTCAATCCGAACAGCCGGCAACTGAGGCCTTTACCACTGCCGGAGCCCCCCTGGATGACGGGGCGCTGAACAGTGCGGAAGAAGCGGCGGTGCTTTACGAATCTTTGAAACGAACCGATACCCTGCAATTGGGTTTTAAGGCCCGGGTCACGGAGGTATGCCAGGCAAAGGGGTGCTGGATGCGGCTGGAGTTGGCGGATGGCCGGCAGGTTATGGTGCGCTTTAAGGACTACGGTTTTTTTGTTCCCATGGATATCGCCGGGCGGCAGGTAGCCGTCCAGGGCAAGGCCTTTCTCTCCGAGGTGCCGGAAGACGAACGGAGGCACCTCGCCCGGGATGCCGGGCTGTCGGAGGAAGAGGTACGGCGTATCAGCGGTTCCGGCCGGGAGGCCGGATTCGAGGCTTCGGGCGTTCGGATTTATAACTGAAGTGGACCGGCACATCATCCGCACGGCCGACGGGTCCAAAACGCTACGGATCCCTGCCTGGGAGGAACACTACCACTCCACGCACGGCGCCTTGCAGGAATCCAGGCATGTATTCATTCGCCACGGACTGCAACTCTTTTCAAATACGGAGCTCAGGCTTTTGGAAGCGGGATTCGGAACGGGCCTGAATGCCATGCTGACGCTTTTAGAGGCTCCTGCGCGACACCTGAACGTCTCCTATACCGGCCTGGAAGCCTATCCCTTGTCGACGGAAGAATGGGAAGGGCTGGGGTATGGCGAATTGCTGGGCGGGGGTCCGCAAAACCTACTGTTTGAGCGGCTGCACCAGGCTCCCTGGGACGAGCCCGAGCCCATTACGGATTCCTTCACCCTTCGTAAACTTCGGGCGGATATACGCGAATTCGCGGATCCTTCCGGCTATCACCTTATCTATTTCGACGCTTTCGGTGCCCGAGTACAGCCCGAACTCTGGACGGAAACGGTGTTCGGCAATATGTTCGGGGCGCTGCTGCCGGGAGGGGTTCTGGTTACCTATGCCGCCAAAGGCAGTGTCCGCAGGGCCATGCAGGCGGTGGGATTCAAGGTCGAACGCCTGCCGGGTCCTCCCGGAAAAAGGGAAATGCTGCGGGCGGTTCGCGAATCGTAAACGACTTTCCACCCGGATGCCTCCCAAGTGTTAAATCGGGCTTAAACGCCCGAGCTATTGCCTGCGAAACCGGTACTTTTACACTGTGGAAAACGAACGTAAACGCATATTGATTACAGGGGCTACCGGTCTGGTAGGTTCGGAGCTGACCCGCCAGTTTCAGTCGGCGGGTTTAGGGGTCAATTATCTTACCACAAGTAATGACAAACTGGAGCAAAAGCCCGAATATCGGGGCTTTTACTGGGATCCGGGTGCAGGGGAACTCGACCCGGAATGCTTTGACGGGGTAAGCGCAATCGTAAATCTGGCAGGCGCCCCGATCGCGCAGCGCTGGACCGCGGACGCGCGGCAGGCCATCGTTTCCAGCCGCGTAAACAGCCTGAGGACCCTGCGTAAAGGCCTGGAGGCTTATGGGGCGGATCGCATTTCCTATTTGGTCTCAGCCTCGGCTATCGGAATTTACCCGCATTCCTACACCGAGTACTTCGCAGAGGACAGCGACGAGGAAGATTCCGGTTTTTTAGGGGAGACGGTTCGCCAGTGGGAAGCTGCCGCCAGGGAAGTCGCTTCCCTGGGGATCCCTTGCGGCATTGTGCGCATCGGGATGGTCCTGGACGCGCATGGCGGAGCGCTTCCAGCCATTGTCAGGCCGGTACGCTTCCTGATGGGTGCTCCCCTTGGCAACGGCCGCCAGTGGCAATCCTGGATCCATCTGGAAGACCTGGCTGCCCTGTTCCGCTTTTGCGTGGATCGCGAACTGCCCGGTGTTTATAACGCCGTGGCGCCGAACCCGGTAACCAACGCCAAACTCACCCGAGAGGTAGCCTCCGTATTGGGTAAACCCCTGTGGTTGCCAAATGTTCCCGCCTGGGCGTTGCGGCTGCTATTGGGCCGTATGGCCACGGTTGTACTGGTCAGCCAGCGGGTATGTTCCGACAAGATCCGGGACGAGGGTTTCAATTTTACCTACTGCAATTTACGGCCGGCCCTTGAGGACCTGCTAACCTCCTAAATTGAGCTTCACCTCCCTGTTTTAGCAACAAGGC
This sequence comes from Robiginitalea sp., assembly GCA_050290125.1. GTDB lineage: Bacteria > Bacteroidota > Bacteroidia > Flavobacteriales > Flavobacteriaceae > Robiginitalea. Next base: position 1,453 of record JBNKHB010000135.1, on the reverse strand, counting down.
CCCGGATATCATCCTTTTTTCGTGACATTTTGACATTTTTACCTAAATGGCAGTACTTTTGCCCCTTCAAATCCATCAGAATCTGAAGTAATAGTGCCCATGAGTACGGAAAAAGAATTAGAGGAACAGGAAGACATGTTGCATGAACAGGCGCATGACGGGACGCAAGCCACCGGGGAGGAACCCGCAGAAGGAGCGGCCCTGAGCGCAGAAGAGACCCTGCAGGCGGAACTCGCCGCTGAGAAAGACAAGTTTCTGAGGTTATTCGCCGAGTTTGAGAATTATAAGAAACGCACCACCCGGGAACGGCTGGAACTCCACAAAACCGCAGGTCAGGAGGTGATCACCTCGCTATTGCCCATCCTGGACGATTTTGACCGTGCGCTTCGGGAACTGGAGCGTTCCGGGGACGAAGAGTTGTACAAAGGAGTGGTCCTGATCCAGAACAAATTAAAGGAAACCTTGCGGAGCAAGGGGCTGGAAGACATCCCTGTCAAGGCGGGTGATGCTTTTGACGCGGAGTTGCACGAGGCGGTTACCCAGATCCCGGCCCCGCAGAAAAACCTTCGCGGAAAGATCGTAGACGTTATTGAAAAAGGATTCAAACTGGGCGATCGGATCATTCGCCACCCCAAAGTAGTGGTGGGAAACTAGCGGTATGAAGCAGGATTATTACGACATATTAGGCGTAAGCAAGGGAGCCAGTGCGGCTGATATCAAAAAGGCCTATCGCAAGAAAGCTATTGAATTCCACCCGGATAAGAATCCCGGGGATGCCAAGGCGGAGGAGCAATTCAAGCAAGCTGCCGAGGCCTATGAAGTATTGAGCGACCCGGATAAGCGCGCGCGATACGACCAGTTCGGGCATGCTGCCTTTGAAGGCGGCGGCTTTGGTGGCGGGGGTATGAACATGGAGGATATCTTCAGTCAGTTCGGGGATATTTTCGGCAGCGCCTTCGGGGGTGGTTTCGGTGGATTTGGCGGCTTTGGCGGCGGACAGCGTCGCGTAAAAGGCGGCAATCTCCGGATCCGCGTGAGCCTGGACCTGGAAGAAGTGGCCCAGGGCGTAGAAAAGAAAGTCAAGGTTAAACGCCGGGTACAGGCCCCCGGGGTTACTTATAAGACCTGTTCTGCCTGCGGTGGCAGCGGACAGGTAACCAAGATCACCAATACCATCCTGGGACGGATGCAAACGGCCACCGCCTGCGGCAGTTGCAGCGGTAGCGGGCAGGTATTGGATGCAAAACCGCCTGAGGCGGATGCCCACGGGCTTATTTTGCAGGAGGAGACGGTCGCTATCAAGATTCCGGCCGGCGTGGAGTCCGGAATGCAGTTGAAAGTTTCAGGCAAAGGAAACGAGGCTCCCGGGAACGGGATTCCCGGAGACTTGCTGGTAGCCATTGAAACGGAGGAACATCCAACACTCAAAAGGGAGGGGGATAACCTTCATTTT
>JBNKHB010000134.1:0-6922 GCA_050290125.1 Robiginitalea sp. | reverse complement strand
TTATTTAAGTCTTTTCAAACGTCCAAATATTGTCCTCTTGCGTCAAACCTAGTATCTTTGATAGATACCAACCATAAAAACGAAACCATGAAACTACTCGAAGGAAAAAAAGCCATTATCACCGGTGCGAGCCGGGGCATCGGCAAGGGCATTGCCGAGGTATTCGCGGCCAACGGTGCTGATGTGGCATTTACCTACAGCAGTAGCGAAGGCCCCGCCCTGGAACTCGAAAAGTCATTGACCGCCATGGGCGTAAAGGCCAAGGCTTATAAAAGTGATGCAGCCTCCTATTCGGCGGCTGAAGAGTTGGTTGCCAAAGTAGTGGAGGATTTCGGAGGAGTGGATATCCTGGTAAACAATGCCGGTATAACCAAGGATAATTTACTGATGCGCATGAGCGAAGAGGATTTTGACCAGGTGATTGCCACCAACCTCAAATCCGTTTTCAACATGACCAAAGCCATACAGCGAACGTTCCTGAAACAACGCAGTGGGTCCATTATCAATATCAGCAGTGTGGTAGGGGTAAAAGGGAATGCCGGGCAGGCCAACTATGCCGCTTCCAAAGCAGGCATGATCGGGTTCTCCAAGAGCATTGCCCTGGAATTGGGCTCGCGCAATGTGCGTTGCAATGCCATCGCTCCCGGATTTATCGAGACGGAGATGACGGCTAAATTAGACGAAAAGACGGTTCAGGGCTGGCGCGACGCCATTCCGCTTAAGCGCGGCGGCAGCCCTGAAGACGTGGCAAATGCATGCCTGTTCCTGGGATCGGACCTGTCCTCGTATATCACGGGCCAGGTGATCCCGGTAGACGGCGGCATGCTTACCTGACGGTTGCCTTAATGACCGGGCCCGTTCCGGGACGTTGAGGAAGGAGATTTGCGTTAACCAATAAACAAATGGCCATGTTTTTAGGATACATTGGTGTGGCCCTGCTTTTTTGTCTGCTTATATGGGTGGTGGACCGGCAGGTAAACCGGCACCTGAAAACATAACCCCAAGCAGAAAGAACTGAATGTCGGACCACCTGGTATTGTGGATTGCGGGCACTGCCCTCCTGAGCCTCGGCCTGGTTTGGCTTCAGTACTATTTCCGTAGCAAACCCGTGCGTAACCGCCGTTTGCTTGCGGCCCTTCGCTTTTTGAGCATATGGGCGCTGCTCCTGTTATTGCTCAATCCCCAGTTCAATCGGCGGCAGACCTATCTGGATAAGCACGAGATCCTTGTGTTGCTGGATAACAGCACCTCCATTCGCAGTGAAACGGACCGATCGGCTGTTCGGAACATGCGTTCCCTGGCCGATGACCCCGAGGTCGCTGCGCGGGTGGATCTTACCCTCCATACCTTTGGATCGGATCTTTCAGTGGGCGATTCGCTCAATTTTGAGGATCCGGGTACTGATATTTCCCAGGCGCTCTCCACCTTATCCCGATCGCGGCCCGAGGCCAATGCCTCCATCATTCTTGTGAGCGACGGCAACGAAAATCTGGGACGGAGCTATCTGTACCAGGATGCATCCACCCTTCCGGTCTTCCCGGTAGTGGTTGGAGATACCACCCGTCACCGGGATTTGCGCATCGATCAGATCAACGTGAACCGCTACGCCTTTCTGGGCAACAGGTATCCCGTGGAGATCCTGGCCTCCTATGCCGGAGATCCACCCACAACCGCTACGCTGCGCTTATTGGACAACGGACGCGGAGTTCACAGCAGCGAGCTGCGTTTCCCGGCCGGAGGCGGGTCTCAGCGCGTGGAGGTACTCATTGAGGCCAGTAACGTGGGCTACCATCGCCTGGAAGCAGTGATTTCCGAGCTGGAAAGCGAACAGAATATCCAAAATAACAGAAGGGTAGGCGGGTTGGAGGTATTGGATGAGCGCGTGGAAGTAAAACTGGTAACACTGCAATCCCATCCGGATATCGGAGCACTGCGACGCAGCATCCTCAGCAACCAGCAGCGGGAATTCGAGGTGGTCAACCCGCAGGAAGCTATTGCCGCTTTGGACCAGACGGATCTGCTGATCCTCTTTGAACCGGACGCGCGTTTCCAATCCCTTTACAGGGCCCTGGAAAGCAGGGAAATACCCATGTGGACCATTGCCGGACCCGATGCCGATTGGGGCTTTTTAGGCAACGCCCAGGAGACCTTCCAACAGACCCAGCGAGGCCCGGACGAAGAGATCCTGGCGGAAACCAATGCGGCATTCTCTTATTTTGACCTGTCCGATTGGGACGTGGAGTACTATCCTCCTCTGGTAGGCAGTCTCGGGAGCTTTCTGATCCTGCCCGAGCATCAGGTGATACTGGGACAACGCGTAAAAGGAGTTTCTATGGATGAGCCGCTGCTGGCCCTTATCAAAGGCAGCAAACGCGAGGCCCTGCTACTGGGAAGCGGCTTGTGGAAATGGAGGATGAGCGACTATCGCAGCAACGGTTCCTTTGAGAATTTCGACGCGGCCCTGGGAAAGATCCTGTTATTCCTCACTGCTGAGGGTTCAAATTCCAGGTTGACCCTGGACTACCAGGCCGTTTACCGGGGATTGGGCTCGGAAGCCATCCGCGCCCGCTTCTTTGACGAATCTTTCCGGTTTGATCCGGATGCCAGCCTTACCCTCGTGCTGAGTGACAGTACGGGCCGACAGGTCGGAAACCGGCCCATGGCACTGCGAAGGGATTACTATGAGGCGGGTCTTGGAGGTTTACCCGCTGGGACCTATCGTTTTGAAGTAACGGAAGCAGGCAGTAACCTGCGCGCTGCCGGACAATTCAGTCTGCTAACTTTTGATTTGGAAGCCCAACAATTTTCAAGTGACGCCCGCAAGCTGGGCCAACTGGCGGAGCGGACCGACGGGCGGTTATTTTACGCCGACCAGGCCGAAATGCTCCGGGACAGCTTACTGCAGTCCGACCGATTCCGTCCCGTTCAGAAAAGCCGCAGGAATGTCGTATCTTTAATCGATTACCGCTGGCTGTTGCTGTTGTTGGTTTTGACCCTGGGTAGCGAGTGGTTTATCAGAAAGTATAACGGACTTCTTTAACCGAATTCACAACATGGACAGATTACCAAAAATTGCTTTGCCGACCATCATCGGCATTATCATATTGATCGTCATTATTGCTAAATCCGCTGTCACGATAGGCTCCGGCGAAGCTGGTGTACTTTATCGAACTTTCAGCGATGGCGTGGTTACCGATGAACCCCCAATGGGTGAGGGTTTCCATCTGGTGGCGCCCTGGAACAAAGTATTCATTTATGAAGTGCGCCAACAGGAAGTCTTTGAGAAGATGAAGGTGCTTTCCAGTAACGGCCTGGACATCCAATTGGATGCCTCCGCCTGGTTTCAACCCAGATACAACGACCTGGGCAAGCTACATCAGGAGAAAAGCGAAGAATATAAAAACCGGATACTATTACCGGCTATTCGCTCGGCAGCGCGCTCCGTTGTGGGTCGCTATACGCCGGAACAGCTGTATTCCACCAAACGCGACGCTATCCAGAATGAGATTTTTGAAGAAACCAAGAACATTGTGGAAGACCAATACATACAGCTCAATGAGGTGCTGGTCCGCGACGTTACACTGCCGGAGACCATCAAGGAGGCCATTGAACGGAAGCTAAGGCAGGAACAGCAATCCCTGGAATATGAATTCCGGCTGATAAGTGCCGAGAAGGAAGCGGAACGCCAGCGGATCGAAGCCCAGGGTAAGGCGGATGCCAACCGTATCCTGAGTGCTTCCCTTACGGACAAGATCCTGCAGGACAAGGGTATCGAGGCCACCTTAAAGCTTTCCGAATCCTCCAACACCAAGGTGGTGGTTGTGGGTTCCGGGGATTCCGGGCTCCCTATTATCCTCGGAAATAATTAAACCGCGGATTTTATCATTTAAAATTTTGTACTACTTTTACAGCCGTCATGAAGAACATGCATTCACATCATCATTTCGGTACTTGCGCTCAGGCGAGGTAGGAAGTGTATGCAGTGAACCCAACATATTCCCGGACCCGTTTGAGCAATCAAACGGGTTTTTTTTGTTTAACAAGGGATTATAAACAGGAATCAATCAAGTATGGAGACTATTAAGATAGCCATTCAGAAAAGCGGCCGCCTCAATGAGGATTCGTTGCGTATACTGAAGGATTGCGGAGTTTCGGTGGATAACGGCCGGGACCAGCTTAAGGCGGAGGCACGGGATTTCCCGCTGGAAGTATTTTACCTGCGCAACGGGGACATCCCCCAATACCTCCGCGACGGGGTAGTGGATATCGCTATTATTGGCGAGAACGTGCTTTTTGAGAAAGGAGAGGACATAGGTGTTGTGGAAAAGCTCGGATTCTCCAAATGCCGGGTATCGCTGGCCTTGCCCAAAACGGCATCCTATGGTTCTCTTAAAGATCTGCAAGGCAAGAAAATCGCAACCTCGTACCCGAATACGGTCCGTAAATTCCTGGAGCAGCATAATGTGGAAGCTGAGTTGCACCTGATTACCGGCTCTGTGGAGATCGCTCCCAACATCGGCCTGGCGGACGCCATTTGCGACATAGTATCCAGCGGGAGCACCTTGTTCAAGAACAATTTAAAAGAGGTGGAGGTCCTGCTTCAGAGCGAAGCTGTTTTGGCGGTTTCCCCTAAGATTCAGCCGGCCCAGCAGGAAATCCTGGAGCAGTTCCGCTTCCGGATCCAGTCCGTACTGAAGGCCCGGCAAAACAAATATGTCCTGATGAACGTGCCCAACGACCGGCTGGACGACATAATTGCACTGCTACCGGGCATGAGGAGCCCGACGGTCCTGCCGCTTGCCGAGGAAGGCTGGAGTTCGGTACATACCGTTATCGGCAGGGAACGCTTTTGGGAAGTGCTTGACCAGGTTCGCAAGGTGGGTGCAGAAGGGATCCTGGTCTGTCCTATTGAAAAAATGGTAATCTGATCGTGGAACGTTTTGATAAACCCGCAAGGGAAACCTGGAAAGAGCTGATACAGCGACCCGCTGCTTCCGCAGATGCCATGGAGCAATTGCTGGGGGAGGTCTTTGCGCGTGTGGCAGCCGAAGGAGATAGCGCCCTCCGGGATTATACCCGGCAATTCGACGGCCTGGACCCTGACCCGATCCTGGTGCCCCCTGCTGTCCTGAAGGAGCGGGCCTCGAAGGTTGAGGAACGACTCCGCCAGTCCATAGATCTGGCCTATGAAAATATCCGGGCCTTCCACGAGGCACAGCAACAGGATCCGGTGACCGTGGAGACGGCACCGGGAGTTAGGTGCTGGCAGGAGAAAAAGCCTATTTCCAAGGTAGGTATCTATATTCCGGGGGGATCGGCCCCGTTGTTTTCCACGGTCCTGATGCTCGCGGTCCCCGCAGGGATTGCCGGGTGTTCGGAGATCGTACTTTGCACACCGCCGGACAAGGAAGGGGCAGTACACCCGGCCATCTGCTATGCGGCCCTTAAATGCGGGGTTACACAAGTGTGCAGGGTAGGGGGCATACAGGCCATTGCCGCCATGACCTACGGAACGGAAAGCGTGCCAGCGGTCTATAAGATATTTGGGCCCGGGAATCAATATGTAACTCAGGCAAAACAATGGGCCACCCGCCTGGGTGTTGCTATCGACATGCCGGCAGGGCCTAGTGAGGTGATGGTGGTTGCGGATGATACGGCGGTAGCCGGCTTTGTCGCTTCTGATCTACTGAGCCAGGCGGAGCACGGGGCGGACAGCCAGGTAATCCTGCTGACCGACAGCGCAAAATTAGCGGATGCAGTAGAGTTGGAGGTGGGCCGTCAAATGGAATCCCTGCCCCGAAAAGACATTGCAGCTGCGGCGCTGGCAAACAGCAAAACCGTACTCCTGGATTCCAGCGAAGCGATTGCCGATCTGATCAATGCCTATGCACCGGAGCACCTGATCATCTGCCACCGGGACGAGGCGTATCTGTTGGAACAGGTGCAGAACGCAGGGTCGGTGTTTTTGGGGAATTTTACCCCGGAAAGCGCAGGGGATTATGCCTCCGGCACCAACCATACCCTGCCTACAAACGGTTACGCCCGTCAATACAGCGGGGTGAACCTGGACAGCTTTATGAAGAGCATCACCTATCAGCGGATCAGCCGTGAGGGATTGCAGGGGATAGGGCCGGCCATAGAGACCATGGCTGCGGCCGAAGGGCTGGATGCCCACAAACGGGCGGTAAGCCTTCGCCTTGAATCGCTAAGGGCCTCCGAAATCAATAAAGGATCGAAATGATGAAAAAAGAGTTTCCCACAGCATTGGTCCGACCGGTGATCCAAACGTTGAAACCCTACTCCTCGGCGCGGGATGAATTCAGTGCGGAACGAGGCGGAATGGTGTTTTTGGACGCGAATGAAAATCCGTACCCAAGCGATGTGAACCGCTATCCGGACCCGCACCAGCGCAGCCTCAGGGCACTTATTGCAGCGAATAGCGGCCTGCCGGAGGAACAGCTTTTCCTTGGGAATGGCAGCGACGATGTGCTGGACCTTTTGTTCCGCGTTATTTGCGAACCCTATAAGGACTGCATCATAACTACCCCGCCCACCTTTGGGATGTTCAAGGTACTCGCCAATATCCATTGTGTGGAAAACCTGGAGGTACCGCTGGATAAGGACTTTCAGCCGGATGTGCCGGCCATTCTGGCTGCGGCCGGGCCTGAGACCAAAATCCTTTTCCTGGTATCCCCGAATAACCCGACCGGGAATTGCATGGACCGGGAGCGTGTCCTGGAATTGGCAGCTGCATTTCCGGGCTTGGTGGTAGTGGACCAGGCCTATGCGGAATTCTCCGAAACAAAGGGCTTTGATGAGGTCGTGGCGGACTACCCCAACCTGGTGGTGACACGGACCTTTTCCAAGGCGTATGGACTTGCTGGCTTGCGGTTGGGATTGGCCGTTGCCCACCCCGAGCTTA
>JBNKHB010000133.1:0-6929 GCA_050290125.1 Robiginitalea sp. | reverse complement strand
AATCGGCTTGCAGTGCTCGGTCTGATCATCATTATCGTCAATCTTCTAATCGCAATCTTCGCCCCATTGGTCTCAATTGAGGGTGTTGATGATCAAAATACGGAAGAAGCAAATGCTGCGCCGGAATGGGTCATGAATATGATCCTGAACCCGGAGGTGATGGTGGCCGAGGATGCCCTGGCCAAAGATCTGCTCATAGAATTCAACGGTTCGCCCATGGCCAACCAGGGGCTCACCCAGGAACAGGCGCGCGCCGTATTGGAATACTTCAGAACGCTTAAATAAGATCCATATGAAAACAATCAAACTAATCTCAACCATTTGCATGGCCGCCCTGTTGGTGGGCCTGAGCGGTTGCAAGGATTCTCCTTCCCGGGCAGCCGCGTCTGATGAATCTTCCGCCAGTGCGGAGGAGACCAAAAAACAAGGGCAGGCATTTATCAAAGACGATGTGTCTACTCCCAATGTTCTGGACATTGCGATTGGTTCAGCGGACCATACCACTCTGGTGGCGGCCGTCCAGGCGGCCGATCTGGAAAATGCGCTGGTCAATGCAGGACCGCTCATGGTCTTTGCCCCCACCAATGCAGCGTTCGACGCCCTGCCCGAAGGAACGGTGGAAGACCTGCTTAAACCCGAAAACAAGGCCGCACTGGCGGATATCCTCAAGTACCACGTAACCCCGGGGAAATACGATAAGGAATTCCTTAAAAAATTCAAGAAACTGGGGCAGGCCAACAACCAGGATGCAGCTGTGGAAGTACGCGGCGATGACGTCTATGTGGCCGGTGCCAGGATCATCGCCAGCGTACCTGCAGGTAACGGTATCGTGCATGTGGTGGACAAGGTGATGCTTCCGCCCAGCCAGGAATAAGACTAACATTAAAAACTGAACAATGAAAAATATCGGATTATCACTATTTCTCTTCTCGGGGTTATCCCTGTTCTTCGCCTCCTGTGGCAATCAGGGCGGCTCCAGTGGGGCATTAACCTCTAATGCCGCTGAGCGCGTTTATGTGAACCCGGGGGAGCACGACGAATACTACGCCTTTATATCCGGCGGGTTCAGCGGCCAGCTCTCCGTGTACGGGCTGCCTTCGGGCCGTTTGTTCAAGGTAATCCCCGTTTTCTCTCAGGATGCGGAGAAAGCCTGGGGGTATAATGAGGAAACCAAGCCCATGCTCAATACTTCCCATGGCTTTATCCCATGGGATGACTCGCACCACCCGGATATTTCGCAAACCAACGGGGAACTGGACGGCCGCTGGATTTTCATCAACGGGAACAACACCCCGCGGATCGCCAAGATCGACCTGAGCGTATTCGAAACCACCGAGATCATCGAAATTCCGAACAGTGCCGGGAACCACAGTTCTGCCTTTGTAACCGAAAACACCGAATACGTGGTGGCCGGTACCCGTTTCTCGGTACCTGTACCCCAGCGCGACATGCCTATTTCCGAGTACAAAGGGAATTTCAAAGGCGCCCTGACCTTTATCAGCGTGGACCCCGAAGACGGGGGTATGGAGATTTCCTTCCAGCTGATGATGCCGGGCTTTGACTACGACCTTTCCCACCCGGGCCGGGGTGCATCCCATGGTTGGTTCTTCTTCTCCACCTATAATTCTGAGGAAGCCAATTCGCTGCTGGAAGTAAACGCCTCCCAAAACGACAAGGACTTTATTGCCGCGGTGAACTGGAAGGCCATTGAGGACTATGTGGCCAACGGCGGGGGCACCATGATGCCCGCCAACTACGCGCACAATGTTTATAGCGACGACACCCATTCGGCCACCTCCACCATGATGAAACAGGTACGGGTAGTAAATCCGATCGATGTGCCCGGGGCTGTATTCTTGTTGCCCACACCCAAGTCGCCACACGGATGCGACGTGGACCCCAGCGGCGAATACATCGTCGGGGCGGGAAAACTCTCCGCAGACCTTACCGTCCATTCATTCACAAAGATGCTGGATGCCATTGAGAACGAAAAGTTCGCGGGCGACGCCTACGGCATTCCCATCCTGAGTTTTGAGGATGTGCTGGCCGGTACCGTCAGCCAGCCCGGCCTGGGTCCGTTACATACGGAATTCGACGGCCAGGGCAATGCCTATACCACCTTTTTCATCTCCTCCGAGGTGGTAAAATGGAAGTTGGGTACCTGGGAGGTGGTGGACCGGCAACCGTGTTACTACTCCGTGGGCCACCTGATGATCCCGGGCGGGAACTCGCGCAAACCTTTCGGAAAGTACGTGGTGGCCATGAATAAGATCACCAAGGACCGTTACCTGCCTACCGGGCCGGAAGTAACCCAAAGCGCCCAGCTTTACGACATTTCAGGGGATAAGATGGAGCTATTGCTGGATTTTCCGACCGTGGGAGAACCCCATTATGCCGCCGGGATCGCCGCGGATATCGTAAAAGAGCGTTCCCGCAAGATCTTTGAACTGGAGAACAACAACCACCCGTACGGGATCCAGTCGGATGCGGATGTTCGTGTGGAGCGCAACGGCAATGAGGTGCATATTTATATGTCCATGATCCGTAGCCACTTTAACCCGGATAACATCGAAGGGGTCAAAGTGGGCGATAAGGTCTATTTCCACGTGACCAACCTGGAACAGGATTACGACGTGCCGCACGGCATAAGCGTTATCGGGGCCAACACCTCGGAACTGCTGATCATGCCGGGGCAAACCGAATCCTTTGTCTGGGAACCGAAACAACCGGGGGTTTGGCCGTTCTATTGCACGGATTTCTGCTCTGCACTCCACCAGGAAATGCAAGGCTACATCCGCGTCTCCCCGGCCAGTTCCAACCTGGACCTCAGCTGGTCCCTGGGCGAATAAACCCGGGTAGCGCCACGATCACAATGCAGGGCCGGTCTGCCGGCCGGCCCTGTTTTAACCTAACGAATTCGCCATGAAAAAAGCACGCATAATCATGCTGGCCGGAGCCCTGCTGCCGCTGCTGCTCTTCGTCTTCCCGTTGTGGAAGATCACCCTGGAAGCACCCCAGTACCCCACCCCGCTTGGGATGTATATCTACATCAACGACTTTGGGGATGCCAACCCGCATGACATAAAGAACATCAACCTGATGAATCACTACGTGGGGATGAAGTACATCCCGGACGCCATCCCGGAATTCAAGATCTTTCCCATCGGCATTGCTATCACCACGCTAATCGGCGTACTTATCGCCTGGAAAGCGAATCCCCGCTGGTTCCTGTACTGGTTTATCATGATGGTGGCCGTCAGTGCGGCCGGACTTATCGACTTTTATATCTGGGAACACGATTACGGCCACGACCTGGACCCGAAAGCCATCATGAAATTTACCAATCCCGATGGCTCCGTAATGGGCTTCCAACCGCCGTTTTTCGGAACCAAGAACATCTTGAATTTCACGGCACATTCCTACCCGCAACTAGGTGCCTATTGCCTGGCGGCTGGGATCGCGCTGGGCCTGGTGGCCCACCGGGTAGCCAGCAAAAAAAAGCGCACATAAAGCACGGCCCTATGAGACCTTTCCTGATTACCGCGTTTATATCCCTGGCCCTGTTGGCCTGTAAACCGAAAGTCCGCCCCATCCACTACGGGTCGGATGCCTGCCACTATTGCCGGATGACCATCGTTGATCAGCAGCACGCAGCCCAGGTGGTTACCGAAAAGGGGAAGGCCTTTAAATTTGATGCAGTGGAATGCATGCTCCATTATCTGGAAACCCCGGAGGCAAAACCCATGGCCCTCTTCCGCACGTCGGACTTTAACCATCCGGGGGAGCTTGTGGACGCTACTCAGGCAAGCTACCTGATCAGCCAAAAGCTGCCGAGCCCCATGGGGGCCTTCCTGAGCGCATTTGCCAACCAGGAAGAAGCGCAGGCGGCCCAAACGGATTTCGGGGGAGAACTCTACGATTGGGAAGGTATTCGGCGACAGATCGGAAAACCGTGAAGATGGAAGTGAAAGGACCCTTAAACGTTTCGCCTTTCCAAGGGCTGGACGTGCTGAAACTCGCCCATACGGATGCCGTTGAAATCCTCCAGATCAATCTGGAAGCAGAGGCCCTGTTCCCGGAACACACATCACCAACCGACGCCATCTTGATCGTGCTGGAAGGAGAAGTCGAGATTCATATCGCGTCTAAAATACACCGTATCCGGACAATGCAGTATCTTCAGTTCGGGGCGGGTCTGCCCCATTTTGTGCAGGCCTCTGAAGATTCCCGCTTCCTTATCATTCGTCAACGACCATGAACACACTCGCCCGGGTTACTCTATTCCTGCTCTTCCCCGCAGTCTGCACTGCACAGAGCACGGCGCTGCGCGTTTGTCCGGACTGCAGCTTGTCATCCATCTCAGGGGCCGTCCGGCAAGCCATGCCGCACGACACCATTTGGGTGGAACCCGGCACCTATCCGGAAAACGGGATAAACGTAGACAAACCGCTGGCCCTGCTGGGCAGGGGGTATCCGGTGATCGACGGGGAAAACAAAGGCGAGATTATTACGATTACCGCCGACAGCGTAACGGTTTCCGGACTGCACCTTATAAATGTGGGGACCAGTTATACCACAGATTACGCCGCTATCAGAGTGGTAAAAAGCGAAGCTTACACCCTTTCGGATAACCTGATGGAGGCCTTATTTTTTGGGATCTATCTGGAGAAATCGAATAGTGGAAGGGTAACGGGTAACCGGATCCTTGGGGATGCCGAAGAGGAATTCAATTCGGGGAACGGCATTCAGCTTTGGTACTGCAAAGACGTGTTAGTGGAAAACAACCGGGTCCGGAGGGTGCGTGACGGCATCTATCTTGAGTTTTCCGACCGGGTGGTGATCCGTAACAATGAGAGCTCGGATAATGTGCGATACGGTTTGCACTTTATGTTTTCCAACGATGATGCGTATGAAGACAACCTCTTTGAGAATAACGGAGCCGGCGTGGCGGTAATGTTCTCCAAAAACATCGCCATGCGCCGCAACACCTTTCGTAAAAACTGGGGTTCCGCCAGTTTTGGCCTGCTGTTGAAGGAAATCAATGACGGGGAGATCAGCGGCAATACCTTCGAGGAAAACACGGTGGGGATCAGCATCGAAGGCTCCAACCGGATGCAGTATAACGGGAATGATTTCATCGGGAACGGGTGGGCCGTAAAAGTTCGCGGGGCCTGCTACGGGAATACCTTCACGGCCAACAACTTCCTGCACAACGCCTTTGACCTCTCGTACAACAGCAAAGTAAACGACAACCGGTTCCGGCGGAATTACTGGAGCGGGTATACGGGTTACGACCTGAACAAGGACGGGCTGGGGGACGTACCCTACCGCCCCGTTAAATTGTACTCTTACATCGTAAACCGAAGCCCGGAGACCATCTTGTTGCTCAGGAGCCTGTTCATGGATATCATCGACTTTTCGGAGCGGGTTTCCCCGGTTTTTACACCGGATGACCTGCAGGATGAAGAACCCCTGCTAATACCCTCCCGATGATCGAAATTGACAACCTCAGCAAACGTTACGGCCGGAACCCCGTGCTCTCGTCCCTGGAGCTGGAATTGGGTTCCGGGCGCATTTACGCCATCCTGGGCCCGAACGGCTCGGGGAAAACCACGCTGATCAAATGCCTGCTGGGCATGGTGGTGCCGGACAGCGGAGAAATACGTATTGAAGGCGAACCGATAGGCGGCCGTTGGCGCTATCGCAACCGGATCAGCTACCTTCCGCAGATCGCCAATTTTCCGGGCAACTTAACGGTTGTTGAACTCATCCGCATGATCGAGGACCTGCGACGATCCGAGGCCGATTCAGCAACCCTGGTATCCCGCTTTAAACTGGAGCCGCACCTGAACAAGAAACTCAACGCGCTTTCGGGGGGTACCCGGCAAAAGGTAAACCTGGTCCTGGCTTTTATGTTTGACAGCCCGCTTCTGATTCTTGACGAACCCACCACCGGCCTGGACCCTGCCGCCCTCATCCGGCTCAAGGAGATGATCCGAAGCGAGAAGGAACGTGGCAAGACCATACTGATCACCACCCACATCATGCAAATAGTGGAGGAACTCGCTGATGAAGTTATCTACCTGTTGGAGGGGGAAATCCGATTTAAAGGCGGCATCCGGCAATTAAAACAGGAAACCGGGCAAAAAACAGTGGAACACGCCATCGCCATCATCGCAAACCCTGAGTCTAATGTTTAAGATATTGAAATACAGCATATACGACCTGATGCGCAGCCGGTGGACCTATGTGTATTTCCTCTTTTACCTGGCCCTTGGCTTCGTTTTGCTGTTTTTGAACAATGACCTTTCCAAGGCGGTCATCACGCTTATGAATATCATTATCGTCCTGGTACCCCTGATCGGGACCATTTTCGGGGTCATGTACTACTACAACAGTCGTGAATTCACGGAATTATTGCTGGCCCAGCCGTTAAAACGCTCCAGTATCTTCCTTGGTCAGTACTTAGGGGTGGCGGGATCCCTTATGCTCAGTCTGGTCCTGGGGCTCGGTGTCCCTTTCCTGCTCTACGGGCTGCTAAAAAGCAACGCTATTTTTGATTTTACACTGCTCCTCGTTACCGGAGGGTTCCTGACCTTTATTTTCACAGCGATCGCTTATAATATCGCGCTGGCGAATTCCAACCGCATCAAAGGCTTCGGATACGCCATCCTGGCCTGGTTGTTCCTTGCGGTGATCTACGATGGCTTATTCCTGCTATCCCTGATCGTATTCGAAGAGTACCCATTGGATACGCTTTCCCTGGCAGGCACATTGCTAAACCCGATTGACCTGTCTCGGATCCTGATCCTGTTGAACCTGGATATTTCAGCTTTACTGGGGTACACCGGAGCGGTATTCAAAAACTTTTTCGGCACCGGCCTGGGGATTGCCATATCCCTGGGGATCCTGGTCGCCTGGACCGTGTT
>JBNKHB010000132.1:0-6931 GCA_050290125.1 Robiginitalea sp. | reverse complement strand
CATACCCAAATTGCAACGACTCTTTGGAGAAGGCCCCATCGAATTTGCAGACCCAATCGGCATTGGCCAGGGTCCTACCCTTTTCCTGGCGGTTTTTGCCGAATTCCTGTGCGCCATTCTGGTGCTGATCGGCTTTAAAACCCGTTGGGCAACCATTCCGATCATCCTTACGATGCTCACGGCTGTACTGATCGTACATGCGGCAGATCCACTGGGGCGCAAGGAATTACCGCTTCTGTTTGCTGCCGTTTTCCTGGCCATTTTCCTTTTGGGGCCAGGTTCATACAGCGTGGACCGCAAATAGATCAGGTAATCTTATAAAGCAATTCCTGCAGTAAATCCTCCTGCGACAGGGAAGCGGAACCTACCCCCTTTCCTTTCAGGTCCATTTCCCGCAGCGTACCGATAATGCGGCTAACCGTCTTCATGGGGTAATGCCTCGCGGCTATTTGGTATTCGCTGACAAAATACGGGTTCACGCGAAGGGCTTTGGCGACATTCTTCGGACTGTGGTCCGCAAGCCCGTGGTATTGCAATAACTGCGAGAAAAAGGTATGTAGCAACGCTACCGTCATCACGAACGGGTTCTCCCTAGGATTTTGCGAAAAGTACTTAATGATGCGCGTGGCCTTGGGGATGTCGCGGTTTGCAATTGCTTTTTTCAACTCAAAATTGTTGAAATCCTTACTGATGCCTATGTGGGCTTCCACCAATTCCGGAGTGATCTCGGCATCCTCAGGAAGGACGATCTTTAGTTTTTCCAATTCATTGTGGATACGGCTCAGGTCTGTGCCGAGGAATTCCACCAGCAGGGCCGCGGCTTTATGCGAGATCTTGATCCCGCTGCCCAGTAATACCCTGCGAACCCAGTCGGTAACCTGATTCTCATACATCTTCTTGCTTTCGAACAACACGCTCGGACCGCCACGCAGCGTTTTGATCAGCTTCTTACGCTTGTCTGGTGTCTTGTATTTATAACAAATTACCAATACCGTTGTAGGCTGGGGTTGGGCCACATACGGCTCCAATTGTTCAATGGTTCGGCTCAGGTGCTGTGCCTCGCGAACGATCACCACCTGGTGATCCGACATCATGGGGTAGCGCTTGGCATGGCTAACGATCTCCTCCACACTGGTTTCCTTGCCGTAAAGTACCAGCTGGTTAAACCCGCGTTCTTCCTCGCTCAGGATATTGTCAGCGATATACTCCGAAATCCGGTCGATGTAATACGGCTCCTCACCCATCAGGAAATACACCGGCGCCAATTGGCGGTTGCGGATGTCCTCGATAAGCTTTTTTACTTCGTCCATCGGAAAAATTGCTGCACTTTTGCAGTATGACGGAACTGGATTTTCCCAGGTATCCCTTCCGCTTCAAAAGTAGGGAAAATAAGCTGCTGGTCTTTGACATTGTCCGCAAAAAGTACGTGCGCCTGCAGCCGGAGGAATGGGTGCGCCAACACTGCCTCCACTTCCTGATCCGGGATAAGGGATATCCGGCGGGCAGGCTCCTGGTGGAGCGTGAAATTACGATCGGCGGGCTGAAAAAGCGCGTGGATATCGCCAGTTGCGACGACCGCGGCCGGATACGCCTGCTGGTGGAATGCAAGGCCCCTGAGGTGCAGATCACTCAACCGGTTTTCGATCAGATCGCCCGGTACAATCTCAAAGCGGAGGCAGACCTGTTGATGGTAACCAATGGCCTGCAACATTTCTATTGCAGGATGGATTACGATCGCAAACAGTACGATTTCCTGAGGGAGTTACCGGACTTTGGCGCAGATTAAATCAGGTGCTGCCTTTGGCGGCCGCTTACCAAATAATTTAGTTACTTTGTCAGCCTTTTAAAACCATCCGGCCGGTACCTCTGGCCAGGTCCGCATGCAATCGATAGCCATCGTCATTCTTAACTGGAACGGAAAGGAACTGCTGGAGCGCTTCCTGCCCTCCGTCGTGGCTCATAGCGAGGGCGCCCGCATTTACGTGGCGGACAATGCCTCGTCAGACGATTCCGTAGCCTTTCTGAATAGGGCTTATCCCGAAATCCGCATCCTCCAAAATGAGCGCAACGAAGGCTTTGCCGGAGGATATAATCGGGCACTGCAGCAAGTGGAGGAGGATATTTACTGCCTGCTGAATTCCGATGTGGAAGTGAGCGAGGGTTGGCTGCAACCGGTTTTGGAGCTATTGGAAACCACCCCGGACGCCGGTATCGTTCAGCCCAAGATCAAAGACCTGATGCAGCGTTCCTATTTTGAATATGCGGGCGCGGCAGGCGGTTTCCTGGACCTTTTCGGCTATCCTTTTTGCCGGGGCCGCATATTTCAGACCCTGGAGGCCGATACCGGTCAGTATGATGACGTTTGCGAGATCTTTTGGGCCACCGGGGCCTGCATGTTCATCCGCAAAAATGTGTTTCGGGATCTGCAGGGCTTCGATGCCGATTATTTTGCGCATCAGGAGGAAGTGGACCTCTGCTGGCGGGCACATAACCACGGCTACAAGGTGTATTACACGGGGGCTTCCGAGGTATACCACCTGGGCGGTTCCACGCTGAGCAATATGAATCCGAGAAAGACCTATTTGAATTTCAGGAATTCACTTTATTCCATCACCAAGAACCTCCCCCGTAAAAAAGCCTTTCCGATCATCTTGTGCAGATTGCTGCTCGACGCCGTCGCTGCCCTGCGGTTTGTACTGCAGTGGAAAGGCCGTCACGCCTGGGCGATTTTACGGGCGCACCTCAGCTATTACAGGCATTTCCGACAAACGATACGCAAGCGCGAACGCACCCGTTTTGTACAAAAATACTACTGCACAACATCCATAGTCTGGTCTTATTACGTAGATCAAATAGACCATTTTAACATTTTAGTAAAAGATTAACGGATTGCGTCAATAGCCGCATGGTCTATTATCTAATTTTGTGCTACATTTTGAATGCTAATTGCCCTTAATAATTAATCTAAACTCAGAAATATACATTATGAAAAAAGTGTTTATTGGTTGCCTGGGCCTGGCCCTCGCTCTTTCCTCCTGTGTATCTCAAAAGAAATACGCAGACCTGGAAGCCAAACAAAAAGAAACGCAAGATTTACTGAACTCCGCCACGGTTAAGCTCAACAGCTGCCTGGAAGATAAAGCTACGGCAGATGCCCGGCTTAAGACGCTGGAAGAGCAAAACGCCTTCCTGAAAGCGAACAACCAGGAGCTGATCAACAACATGGGTAACCTGACCACCCTTACCGCTCAAGGCGCCTCCAACCTGGAGAAATCCCTGGAGAGCCTGCGGGAAAAGGACCTGACCATCCGCAGACTGCAGGACGCCGTAACCCGCCGCGACTCTGTTAACCTGGCACTGGTACAAAGCCTGAAAGGCGTGCTGGGCAACCTGGACGACGAGGACATCGAGATCAGCGTGGAGAAAGGCGTGGTCTTTGTCTCCATTTCCGACAAACTGCTCTTTAGCAGCGGTAGCTATGTCGTAAACAACGCAGCGAAGCAAGTCCTCGGAAAAGTAGCCCAGGTCGTGAACAACAAGCCGGATTTTGAATTCATGGTTGAAGGCCACACGGACAACGTTCCTTACAACGGAGGCGTGCTGCTGGATAACTGGGATTTGAGCGCCAAACGCGCCACTTCCGTTGTTCGGATCCTGCAAAACGATTTCGGTGTGGACCCGGCCCGTATGACGGCAGCCGGACGCAGCTACTACGTGCCGCTCGCCGGCAATGACACGGCTGCAAACCGCGCCAAGAACCGCCGCACCCGTATCGTGGTACTGCCCAAACTGGACCAGTTCTACAGCATGATCGAAGAAGGCATGAAAGACCCGGAGATCAACTAATCCCACGGACTTCTTAAAAAGTTACCCCGAAGTGAGCTCCGCGCCGCTTCGGGGTTTTTTATTGTAATTAGTACAAAATCCCGAGATCTCCCTTCCCCTCCCGGACCACTTCCGGCTCATAGCCGGAGAGATCTATGACGGTAGAGGCCACATTGCCGCCATACCCACCGTCCACGACCACGTCCACCAGGTTTTGCCATTTCTCATAGATAAGCTCGGGGTCGGTGGTGTATTCCAGCACGTCGTCCTCGTCCCGGATGGAGGTAGAAACGATCGGGCGCCCCAATTCGCTCACCAGCGCATGGGCAATACTATTGTCCGGAATCCGAATCCCCACCGTTTTCTTCTTTTTAAAATCCTTGGGAAGGTTATTATTCCCGGGGAGGATGAAGGTGTACGGGCCGGGAAGGGCCCGCTTCAGGATCTTAAAGGTTTGGGTGTCTATCTGCCGCACGTAATCGGACAGATTACTCAGGTCCGCACAAATGAAGGACCAATTGGCCTTGTCGGGTTTTACACCCTTTATCCGGCCCAGTCGCTCCAGGGCCCTTGAGTTCGTAATGTCACAACCCAGGCCGTAAACCGTATCGGTGGGATAGATGACCAATCCTCCGCTGCGGAGTACGTCCACCACCTTGCGCACCGCTCTGGGGTTGGGATTCTCTTCGTATATTTTTATCAGCTCTGCCATTGGTCTTGGGTCCGAAGAGCCCGTATTACTTCACCTGATAGACCCTAACATAGTCCACTTCCATTACAGCTGGAAAAATGCTGTCGTCCACGCCCTGCAGCCCGCCCCAGTCGCCTCCAACGGCAATGTTCATCAGAAAATAGAACGGTTGGCCAAAAGGCCAGTTCTCAGCCGTTGTGGGGCTTGGTCTTGGAAAAAACAACTTCACATTTTCAGGATCATCCAGGTAGAATTTCAGGTAGTCGCGCGTCCAAAGGATACCATAGACATGGAACGCCTCCTCAATGTCTTCAAGGGGGATTGGCCCTGATGTCACCTGGGTACCTTCCCTGTGGTTATTTGCTTTACTGTGCAGGGAAAAATGCATCTGGCCGGGCTCAAAACTCACGTACTCCATAATATCAATTTCACCGCAATCCGGCCAGCCGACGGACCCGATACTGGAACCCAGCATCCATAGGGCGGGCCAGATTCCGTTCCCTTTATGCTGTGGCAGTTTCGCACGGAATTCGAGGCGTCCGAAGGTAAAGGCCTTAAGGCTATTCAAGCGGGCGGAATGATAGTCGCCCACATGCCCGCCCGGACCGGGTTTATGGGCCGTAATCTTCAATGTCCCGTCGCTTACTTCGGTAACCCCCTCCTCTACATATTCCTGCCATTCGTTATTTCCCCAGCCGTGCGCCCCTGTTTCGAACGTCCATTTTTCAGGATCCAGGGCGTCGCCGTCAAATTCATCGCTCCAAACGAGCTGGGCCCCTTCCCAATAGTCAGGGGCGTTCACATCGGGTAAGCTACTGGTATCCGGTATAGGGTCCGGGTCGGATTCCGATGATTTGTCCTTGGACTCACAACCGGGAAGCAGAAAGATAAATATCAACACCAAACAGGCTAATGTGGAAGCTGGTTTCATAAAATGGAATTCTTACAGATTGGGCTTCCGGCTTCGGAAGCACCTGAAAAGTACGACAAATCGATTGATGGCCCGTAGGGCTCCCTGTTAATTCAGGAGCCGCAGTTTGGCGAAGCGCAGCAATAATTTTTTGACATCACCCCGTTCAAATCGGATCTCGGCTTTCTTGTCATTTCCAGCTCCCTCTACCTTGAGCACCGTACCTTTTCCGAATCGGGAGTGGTCCACCTGGCTGCCTTCCTTCAGATCCACCAGCACGGTACCGGAATCCACGGGCTCAGCCAGACCCGGTTTGAGCTTGCGAAGCCGTCTAAGCTGCTCGGCGCTGGGGCCTTTCCGAACCGGGGGTGTGCCGGCCTGTGGCTTGGTAAGGCGTAATTTGCTCTTATCAACCTCCCCGAAAATCCCGGCATCCAGCATGGGTCGGAACCGGTAGGTTTCAACCGGTGTGAGGTTGTCGATGTACTGCTCGTCGATCTCCTCGATAAACCGGCTGGGCTCCGCGTCAATTAGTTTTCCCCAGCGGTAGCGGTTTTGGGTGTAGGTAAGGTATGCCTGCTGCTCGGCACGGGTCAGCGCCACGTAAAACAGCCGCCGTTCCTCCTCCAGCTCACTGCGCGTATTCATGCTCATGGCAGAAGGAAACAGATCCTCTTCCAGGCCAACGATATAGACATACGGAAATTCAAGGCCTTTGGCGAGGTGGATCGTCATAAGTGCTACCCGGTCATCGTCTCCCTTGTCCATATCCAGGTCCGTGGCAAGGGCCACATCTTCCAGGAATTCAGCCAGGTCGCCCTTCGCATCGGCCAGCTCCTTCTGCCCCTCCACAAAGTCCTTGATCCCGTTGAGCAACTCCTCGATATTCTCCATCCTGGCAATGCCTTCGGGTGTCCCGTCCTTTTTGAACTCCAGCAGCAGGCCCGACTTCTTGGCTACGTGTTCTGCCAGGGTAAAGGCGTCCGCCTGTTGGTTTAGCACCTGGAAACTGCGGATCATGGTGGCGAAATTGGCAAGCTTGGTGCGGGTGCCTCCGTGGAGCCCAAGCGGATCCCGGTCCAGGTTTTCAATATGGTCGAATATCGTCCTGCCGCTTGCATTTGCGGCCACAGTGAGCTTATCAACGGTCGTCTGGCCAATCCCCCGGGCCGGAAAGTTAATGACGCGCTTGAGGGCCTCTTCGTCCCCGGGATTAATGATTATCCGAAGGTAGGCCAGTACGTCTTTGATCTCTTTCCGCTGGTAAAAAGACAGCCCTCCGTAAATGCGGTAGGGGATGTCCCGTTTCCGCAGGGCGTCCTCAATGGCCCTGGACTGCGAATTGGTCCGGTACAATACTGCAAAAGCCCCGTTGGGCAACTGATTTTGCATTTTTTCCTCAAATATGGAGGAGGCCACAAAGCGGCCTTCTTCCGCGTCGGTGGGACTTCGGTGCAACCGGATGCGCGATCCCTCTTCATTGGCGGTCCAGACCACTTTTTCCA
>JBNKHB010000131.1:0-6973 GCA_050290125.1 Robiginitalea sp. | reverse complement strand
GGCATGAGGGCGAGGTGTCTCGCTCTCTTGATCGCCTGAGATACTTTTCTTTGGTACTTGAGTGAGGTCCCGGTCAGTCTCCTGGGAAGGATCTTTCCCTGCTCATTTACCAGGTACATCAGGAAATCCGGATCCTTGTAGTCGATGTACTTGATCCCGGATTTCTTGAACCGGCAGTATTTCTTTTGCTTGCTCGTCTCAATATTGAGCGGGGTCAGGTAACGGATCTCACCGTCCTTCTTCCCTTTTGCCTGTTGTTGCAGTGTGGCCATATCCTTAGGCTTTAGCTTTTAGTTTCGTTCTGCGTTTTTCCGCCCATTCAATGGCGTGCTTGTCCAGCTTTACTGTGAGAAAGCGCATAATGCGCTCGTCGCGCTTAAATTCCTGTTCGTACGGGCCGATGGCCTCGCCGGGGGCAGTGAATTCGAACAGATGGTAAAATCCGCTCTTTTTGTGCTGAATGGGATAAGCCAACTTCTTCAGGCCCCAATTTTCCTTGGAGACCATCTTGGCACCACTCTTGGTCAAGAAATTCTCGAATTTCTTAACTGTTTCCTCTATCTGTTGCTCAGATAGAACGGGATTTAAAATGAAAACAGTTTCGTAATGGTTCATACCTATTAAGTGAATTTTTAGGAGCGCAAAAGTAATAATTCTTCGCTGCATTCACAAGAAATCAAAAAAAAGATCGTTATAGCTACATGAATGTAAAATAGAGTGCTTAACCTAAACCCAAATCAATTGACTATCAGTCGTTGTCATTCGTACAGAAATTCACACCATGTTTACAACTTTTGTTGGTCATAAGCTTGGTTTTTAAGTACTTTTGAGGACGATTTAACCCCACAAATCAACCATTTATGAAATTACGTAGTATTGTGGTTGATGATTCATCAATGCAACGAATGGCGGTTGCGAAATTGGTGAATAATCACCCAAATCTAGCCCTGGTAGCCGAGTACAGCAATGCTATTGAAGCGAAAAACGGTCTAAAGAACCACGAAATCGACCTGATCTTCCTGGATGTAGAGATGCCGATCATCAACGGTTTTGACCTGCTTGAATCGCTGGAAAACCGGCCACAGGTAATCCTGATCACCGGGAAACCGGATTACGCCCTTAAAGCTTTCGATTACGATGTAACCGATTACCTGCACAAGCCCATTACCATGGCCCGCTTTGACGCTTCCGTGAAGCGCGCGGTGGCCAAGTACGAGCAAATGCACAAGGTGAACGAAGACGAGGAGCATATCTTCGTAAAGAGTAACCTTAAGAAACGCAAGGTGATCCTGAACGACATCAAGTGGATCGAAGCCCTGGGAGACTATATCAAGCTGGTGACCGATGAAGCCAATATCGTGATCCTCTCTACCATGAAGGCCTTCGAAAAGCAATTGCCGCCGGAGAAATTCCTCAGGATCCACAAATCCTACATCGTTAACCTGGAGAAGATCGAGAAATTCAACAGCAAGAATGTTGAGGTCAGCGGCCGCTCCATTCCGCTCAGCCGGAACAAAAAGACCGAGCTGGCAGAGGCCCTGAGCAACGTTTAACTATATATAGTCGACGTTATAGAGTAGACGAATACTCCTGAACTGCGAAATAGCATTAAAAGATCGTTCAATTCTTTTAATGCTATTTTTCGTTTGGGCCAGTCCCTGCCCCGGTGGAATCTTCAGCAGGATATTTTTGTGGTATTGATTCCGGATCCGGGCCACTGGGGGAAACTCCGGCCCCAGCACCTGTTCCCCGAAGAGCATCCGGAGCGAACGCGCAAACCAGGCGGCCCCTTCCCCTACCCGGTTGTAATCCCGGTGACGGAAGGTGATCCGGATGATCCGCAGCGATGGCGGGTACCCGAATTGGCGGCGCTCATAAACCTGATCCCGGTACATGCCTTCATAATCGTCCGTTGAGACCTGTTGCAGGATCTGATGGTGCGGGTTGTAGGTCTGGATCAAAACGAGTCCCCGCTCGCGGGTACGCCCGGCACGCCCCGCCACCTGCGTGAGCAATTGAAAACAACGCTCATGCGCCCGGAAATGCGGGAAATTCAGCAAGGTATCGGCATTCATGATCCCTACCAGGGCGACATTCCGGAAATCGAGTCCCTTGGTCAGCATTTGCGTCCCCACCAGAATATCGGTCTCCCGGGCCTCGAATGCCTCGATCAGGCGCTGGAACCCGTACTTCCCCCGGGTGGTATCCAGGTCCATCCGGGCCACGGAGGCATCCGGGAACAAGGTGTGCAGCTCCGCCTCTACCTGTTCGGTGCCGAATCCCTTGGTATCCAGGGTGGCATTCCCGCAAGCTTCACAGCTGGTATCCAGGGGCCGGTGATAGCCACAATAATGGCAACGCAATTCCCCGCGCAGGCGATGATACGTAAGGCTAACGTCACAGTTGCGGCATTGCGGGGCGTGGCCACAGCTCAGGCACTCCACCACCGGCGCGAATCCCCTGCGGTTTTGGAACAGGATCACTTGCTTGCCGGCCTCCAGCGCTTGTTGGATCCCCAGTCGCAGCGGTTCCGAAAAGTGGCCCTGCATTCGTTTTTTCCGGTATTGCACCGACAGGTCCACCAGTTGTATGTCCGGCAGGAGTACATCCCCGTAGCGGCGCTCGATGCGGGCATAGCCGTATTTACCGGTCATTGCGTTGTGATAGCTCTCCACGCTGGGCGTTGCCGACCCGAGCAGTACCCTGGCGCCGCAATAGGCCGCGAGGACGATGGCCGCATCCCGCGCGTGGTAGCGGGGCGCCGGATCGAACTGCTTGTAGGTGTTCTCGTGCTCCTCGTCCACGATCACCAGGCCCAACTGCTGGAAGGGTAAGAATAGCGCGGAGCGGGCCCCGAGGACGATCCGGGCCTTTTCGCTTCCGGTACGCACGTGATACCAAAGTTCCGCGCGTTCCTGCAGGTTTTGACGGGAATGGAAGACCGCTACCCCGGCCCCGAAAGCCTGGCGCAACCGGCGGATGAGCTGTTCGGTGATGGCGATTTCCGGGACCAGGTACAACACCTGGTCCTGCTCCTCCAGACACTCCCTGATCAGGGAGATGTATACTTCGGTCTTCCCGGAACTGGTCACCCCGTGCAACAAGGTGGTCTTGCCGGCTGCGAAGCCTTTCCGGATGGCGGTTAAGGCTTCCTCCTGGTATGGGTTCAGGGTAGCCGCTTCCCCCGGCGGACCCTGCCCGGATTCCAGCCGGTCTTCGTCCAGGAAATATTCCTCCAGCACCCCCTTGTCCATCAAGGCTTTGAGGGTAGCTCTGCCGGTTCCGGCACGTTTTTCAAGTGTTTTGCTCTTGACGGGCTTCCCGCTCCCCTCCCGTAACTGAAATAGTTGCAGGATCACCGCGCTCTGCGCGGGCGCGCGAGCCAGGTCCTGCAAAAGGGCTTCGAGGGCCTCTTCTGAAGCATAGTCACCGTGCAATCGGATATAGCGCGCCCGTTTCGGCTTAAAGCGCTCCTGCAGCTTTTCCTGCATTCTGATCTGTCCCGCCTCGAGCATCCGGTGCAACAACGGTAACGCATTCTTCCGTTCGATGATCTCACCCACCTCATCAACGCTGAGCACCTTCCGATGGGCCAGGGCCTCCAGCACCAGGGTTTCCTGTTCGGAGGGCGCCTCTTCCGGTTCCGGAGCTCCCTCTACCCCCAGCACGCGGGTTTCGCTCTGCAACAGGAAAACCGAGGGGACGGCGGTCCGGAAAACCTCCCCTAGGGTACACATATAATAGTCCGCAATCCACCTCCAGTGGCGCAACTGGAGTTCCGTCACCAGGGGATTCCGGTCCAGGACCCGGTAGATCTCCTTGGGCTGATAGGCTTCAGGGCGCCGGTTATGGAGTTCCAGGACCAATCCGGTATACAGGCGGCTCTTTCCGAAAGGCACGGCCACGCGCGTACCCGGCCGCAACATATCCATTTGGTCCGGACTGGCCACATAGGTGAAATTCCGCTCCAGCGGAATGGGCAGCAATACTTCTGCGTAGGCGGTCATATCCCAATATACATTACGAACGCGCACATAGGGATCAGGCTTCCGGGCGGTTAAAGGACCGTTTCAAATAGCCCAGGGTGGCGTTGAGTTCGAAACCCAGCAAGAGGATGTTCGCATTCAGCCAGATATAGACCATAAGGATCAACAGCCCGCTCAAGGCACCGTAGAGCTCGTTATAGCGGGCAAAATTGTCGATATACACCCCAAACAGGTAGGATGTGAGCAGGAAGAGCAGGGTTGTCATCAGCGCACCATATGAGAAAAACCTGGCATGCTTTCCTTCGGCCGTCCCGAAATAGTAGAGAATGGCCGTCGTAAGATAAGTGAGGATCACAAAGAATAGAACCTTACCGATCTGCGCACCGATGATCTCTCCTTCGTCCAGCACAACCCCGCCGTTACGTGCTGTAAAATCGGTAAGGTACCCCAGCACATAGAATTCGAAATAAACATAACCGATCGCGCCTACGATGAGTAGCAGCGAAAGGATCAGGCCCACCATCAGCGCATAGGCATATTGTTTGAAGAAATTTCGGGTGAGCTCAATATGATAGCTGTTCTCAAAGCCACCGAAGATAGCATTCACGCCGTTGGTCATCAGGATAATGGAGATCAGGAAAGCTGAGGAAAGCCAGCCTCCCTGCTTCTGATCCTTGATCTGTTCGTAGACCTGACTGAAGTATTCGCCGGTAGCCTGGGGCAGAAAAGATTCAAGGAAACTGAGGAACTGCGCGTCGAAATCCTCAGTCCCCACGCTCACATACGGGATGACGAACGGGATCAACGTGAGCAGAAAAATCAGCAGGGGAAAAAGCGCCATAAACAGGCTGAAAGAAATTGCACTGGCACGGGCCGATAAGGCACCGCGGATGATGCCCCTTATATACATCACGATCAGGTCATAGGCCGACAGGCCTTCGAATGCCCTAACCCGTACGCGTTTAAGCAGGAAAATAAACCAGCGGATAACGGGGAGCCTTTCCAGGCGTTGTTCCGGGGTCAGGCCCATTATAGCGCTTTTAAACTCAGGTCCATATTGCTGACCGAATGGGTAAGCGCCCCGGAAGAGATGTAGCCAACCCCGCATTCCGCATAGGCGCGCAGCGTTTGGGCGTCTATGCCGCCTGAGGACTCGGTCTGGCATCGGTTGCCGATGCGCTCCACGGCCTTCCGCGTATCCTCGTAGTTGAAATTATCCAGCAGGATTCGATGGATGTCTTCCGATTGCAGGATCTCGTCTACTTCCTCCAGGTTTCGGGCTTCTACTATAATTTTCAGGTCCCGTCCCGTATCCTTCAGGTACGCCCTGGTTTTCTGAATGGCCTGGGTGATGCCGCCGGCAAAATCGATATGGTTGTCCTTTAGCATGATCATGTCGTACAGCGCAAAACGGTGGTTTTCGCCACCCCCGATACGCACCGCCCATTTCTCCAGCGCCCGTATGCCCGGGGTGGTCTTGCGGGTATCCAGGATCCGGGCGTTGGTCCCTTCCAGCAACTTGACGTATTTACTCGTTTTGGTGGCGATGGCGCTCATTCGTTGCATAGCGTTGAGCACCAGGCGTTCGGCCTGCAGGATGCTCCGTGAAGACCCGCGGACATAAAAGGCTTCGTCCCCGTATTTTACATGGCTGCCGTCGGGGATGACCACCTCCATTTTCAGGCCGGGGTCCACAGCGGCAAATACCTGCCGTGCAAAATCCACGCCCGCAAGCACGCCGGTGTCCTTGACCAGTAAACGCGCCCCTCCCGTGGCGGATTCCGGGATGCATGCCAGGGAACTGTGGTCCCCGTCACCGATGTCTTCGCGCAAGGCGTTGGCAATGATGCGGTCAATTTCTTCCTGGAATTTTTCCTCAGATATCATACAGGGAAGTTTACCCGCTAAAGTACTAAATAGTTCGGGGATGGCACCTGCCGGTCCGCCCGATGATGCGAGTCTGCCTGCTGCCAATTATTTTGCAAAACCGCGATATGACGTACCTTTAGAAGGTGAAGCTGATCCTGCTTACCATGGGGCCCACCAAAGCCGGCCCGCTTAAGACGCTGGTGGATGATTTCGGCGACCGGATTGGGCGTTACCTGCCCTTTGAATGGGTTAGCGTACCCGATGTCCGGGTGAAAGGGCGGCTTGCCCCTGAAGCCCTGAAAGAGATGGAATCCGAAGCATTGCTCCGCCACCTTGAAAACGGGGACCAGGTGGTACTGCTGGACGAGAACGGCGAGAGCTATAGTTCCCGGAAATTTGCAGCCCAGCTTCAAAAGTGGATGAATGCCGGACCGAAACGGCTGGTGCTGGTGGTAGGTGGGGCCTATGGATTCGGTAACGGGATCCGCAGCAGGGCCGACGCGCAACTCAGTTTATCCCGGATGACCTTTAACCATCAGGTAGTGCGACTGATGGCGGCCGAACAACTCTACCGGGCCCTGACCATCCTTCGCGGCGAACCGTATCACAATGACTGATTAATATGAAGCGTATTTTAAAGAACACAACCCTCCTCCTGACCGCTGCGGGTATGCTCGCGGCTTGCACCCCGGTTCCGCCACCGGATCCGGTAGGCCCACTGCCCTCGGAGCGTCAGCTGGCCTGGCAGGAGCGGCAGTATTACGCATTCGTGCATTTTAACATGAATACGTTCACGGACATGGAATGGGGTACGGGAGCGGAGTCCCCCGAACAGTTCAACCCGACGGAGCTGGATGCCCGCCAATGGGCACGGGTTGCCCGGGATGCTGGGATGAGCGGCATTATCCTCACCGCCAAACACCACGACGGCTTCTGTTTGTGGCCTACCGAAACCACGGAACACTCCGTAAAGAACAGCCCCTGGCGGGACGGGAAAGGCGACCTGGTCCGCGAAGTGGCGGATGCCTGCAGGGAATACGGATTGGACTTCGGCATTTACCTTTCCCCATGGGACCGGAACAATGAACATTACGGCAGCCCGGAATACGTGAAGATCT
>JBNKHB010000130.1:0-7019 GCA_050290125.1 Robiginitalea sp. | reverse complement strand
GGATAGCAGTGTTGATGCCGATCACCTCGCCATCCTTATTGAAGAGAGGCCCGCCACTATTCCCGTGGTTAATAGCAGCATCTGTCTGAATATAGTTCTCATAGAGACCATTGAGAGCGCGACCTTTGGCGCTCACGATCCCGGCCGTAACGGTAGAGGTCAGGTTAAATGGATTGCCTACGGCCAGGACCCATTCCCCGATCTTAACATTATCGGAATCGCCGAAGGCCAGGTAGGGCAGGGCGCGATCCGCATTGATCTTGATCAGGGCGATGTCCGTATTAGGATCCGTGCCGATCACGGTGGCCTCATAGGTGCGGTTGTTATTTAGGGTTACCGTCAACTGATTGGCACGTGCGATGACGTGGTTGTTGGTCACGATATGGCCGTCCGGGGAAATGATGACGCCCGATCCGGTCCCCACCTGGGGCCTCGCGCGTTCTTCATAACCGTATAGGAATTCCAGCAAGCTGCCCGAACCACGGCTCATCGTCACATTTTTTACGTGGACCACTGCATTCACCGTGTTTTCAGCTGCTATGGTAAAATCCACCGCGTCGATCCCGGCACCGGACATGCTTACCGGCCGGTTGCTCGTTTGAAAAACGGGGAGGGAATCGGAATCGCTCCAGGTGGTGACGGGCGACGATTCAAAAAACAATTTATAAGACCCGAGGGTTAACGCCCCGGCTAGCAGGGCAACGATAAAAAGACCGGCTAATCGCTTCATATGCGTTCGTTTTGGCATGTTAAAATTACAAGATATAGAGGGATGTTATTTTGGTTTAACGACTTTTTAACGGCAAATGCGCTGGGCAGAAAGTGTATCTTTGTGCTTCAGCAAAACGAATGGCACGCAGCTTTTACAAATATCAGGCAACCGGCAACGATTTCGTAATGATCGACAATCGCGGTGGAGGATTTCCCGGGGAAGACCGGGAATATATCCGCCATTTATGCGATCGCCGTTTCGGTATTGGCGCCGACGGCCTCATCCTGCTGGAAGACGAACCGGGATATGATTTCCGGATGGTCTACTATAATGCGGACGGCCGTGAAGGCAGTATGTGCGGGAACGGCGGCCGATGTATCGCTGCTTTTGCCCGTAAGCTCGGCCTCGTGTCGGATTCCTGCAGCTTCCTGGCTACCGACGGGCCCCATGAAGCGCGCCTGGAAGGCGATGTCGTTTGGTTAAAAATGGGGGATGTGGCCCAGGTGCACCAGAAACCCAAGTACGTATTCCTGGATACGGGCTCTCCGCACCATGTACAGGAGGTGTCTGAGCTCGACGACTTTGATGTGCGGGGGCAGGGCCGTCGCCTGCGCTATGGCCTTTATGGCGAACCAGGCAGCAACATAAATTTTGTAAGCCCGCTGGAAGGCAATCGTTTCAGGGTACGCACCTATGAGCGGGGCGTGGAAGACGAGACCTATTCATGCGGCACCGGCGTTACCGCAGTGGCGCTGGCCATGTCCGAGACCGGAAAGCTCGACGGATCGGAAGCCGGGATCGAAACGCGAGGCGGAGATCTGTCCGTGAGATTCCGCAAGGCACCGGACGGCAGCTATACCGATATCTGGCTTGCCGGGCCTGCCCAGGAAGTATTTAAAGGAAGCGTAGCATGATTTCCCTGGCTGGGAACCGGGTTACGCTCAGGGCACTGGAGCCCGAGGACCTGGACTTTTTGTACCAGCTTGAGAACGATACCGGTATCTGGGAGATCAGCGGAACACTTACCCCGTATTCCAGGAAGGTGCTGAAAACCTATCTGGAAAGTGCGCATCGCGATATTTTCGAGGTCAAGCAACTCCGGTTGGCCATCTGCACCACCGACGGAACGCTGATCGGAATGATCGACCTTTTCGACTTTGATCCGCGGCACCAGCGCGCGGGGATCGGCGTAGTCATCGCCGAAGAAGGGGCCCGGAATAAGGGGTTTGGAGCCGAGGCGATCCGGCTCGTCTGCGACTACGGTTTTGGCGTACTCGGCCTTCATCAGTTGTATGCTTCCGTGGGTGCCGAAAACAAAGCCAGCCTCCATCTCTTCCGTAAGCTCGGATTCATTGAAACGGGGCGTAAAAAGGACTGGCTACGAACTTCTGGCGGTTTTATCGACGAGGTGTTAATGCAAAAGATCCGCGCGGATGTATCTTAAAAGAATTCTGTTGATCGTCTTGTTTATCGGGCTCCTGGTAGGGGGGCTGTTCGCCTTTATGGTATATCGCACCTTTTT
The DNA here is from genome assembly GCA_050290125.1 of Robiginitalea sp. Lineage (GTDB taxonomy): Bacteria > Bacteroidota > Bacteroidia > Flavobacteriales > Flavobacteriaceae > Robiginitalea. The sequence continues at coordinate 4,785 of JBNKHB010000130.1, read as the reverse complement.
CAGCCCGAATACTTCCTTTGATATGGAGGAGGTCTATGTATATATCCCCACCGACACGGAATATCCCGAATTGCGCGAGTTGGTAGCGCCTTATTTGGAGGACCTGGATGCCTTTGACGCGGTGGCCAGGCGCAAGCAGTATGCCGGCAATGTCAAACCCGGCAAATACCCCATCCTCAAAGGGATGAACAACAATGAGATCGTCAATGCCCTGCGCAGCCGCAATACCCCCGTCCGCGTGTCCTTTAACAACCAGGAAACGGCAGCTGCCCTGGCGGGCCGGGTCGCACAGCAGATCGAGGCGGATAGCGGTGCACTGCTTGAGGCTTTCACCGAGCCTCGTTATTTGGCCGAGAATGGATGGACAGAGGATCAGACACTGGTGCCCTTTATACCGAACAGCTATGAATTTTATTGGAATACCTCTGCAGAGGCCTTCCGGGACCGGATGGTACAGGAATACCGGCGATTCTGGACGGACGAACGCGACGGAAAGGCCCAGCGGCAGGGACTAAGCCGGGAAGAAGTGATCTCCCTGGCCGCCATTGTCCAGAAAGAGACGGCGAAGGCAGATGAACGGCCGCGTGTGGCGGGGCTGTATCTGAACCGGATCCGGCAAGGCATTCCGTTGCAGGCGGATCCCACCATTATCTTTGCCATCAAGAAGGCCACCGGCAACTACGACACCGTCATCAAGCGGGTGTTGTACCGGGACCTGGAGCTCGATTCCCCTTATAACACCTATAAAAACAAGGGAGTACCCCCCGGGCCCATTTTCATGCCGGATATCTCCGCCGTAGATGCGGTTTTGAATCCGGAAAACCACCGTTACCTCTTTATGGTGGCAGACACCGAAAACTTCGGATATCACATTTTTGCGGAAACGCTGGCGCAGCACAACCGAAATAAGGTGCAGTACGTCCGATGGCTGAATGCCAATGATATTCGCAGATAGACCGTTCTTCAGCAATTTCTGACCGTTCACCCACGATTCCGGCCTTTTTAAGAAATTATTGGCGTTTGAGCATAAAGCCGGGTGTATCTTTGTACCGAGAAATTTAAGCAAGGAGTTTTTACTCCCGTAAGTCTTAAGAAAACACGTATATGAAAAGATGCATCGGCATACTATGTCCGCTGGTCATGATCTTTCTCTTCACGAGTTTTGAACTGGACACTCACCAGGTCGCAGGGACCCAAGTCCCGGAAAGCTTGCAAATCCAGGACACCCTGGAGGCCTATTTGCCTCAACCTCCCCAACCTTTAAGCGCATCGATGGTTTCCCCGCCCTATGTAGGGACCAGCTTCATCGGTTTCCGAGAAGCCCTGGCGTTTAAGGAATCTGGCGGCGATTATTTTACAACGAATACCCTCGGCTATCTCGGAAAGTACCAATTCGGTATCGGAACGCTGCAGCTGATCGGGGTTTATAATGCTACTCAGTTTCTGCAGACCCCGGAGCTACAGGAAAAGGCATTTGCCGGTAACCTGTCGCGAAACAAATGGATCCTGCGCCGAGAGATCCCCCGTTTTGTGGGACATCACGTAAAAGGCGTGGAGATCACCGAGTCGGGGATTCTTGCGGCCGCCCACCTTGCCGGTGCGGGGAACGTAAAGAAATACCTCTACAGCTCCGGTTCTTTGGATGTGGTTGACGCCTACGGCACCAGTATCACGCAGTACCTAAGGAAATTCAAGGGATACGACACTTCCGGTATTCAAGCGGTAAGGAACCCTAAAGTATTGCTTTAATCGTTGCCTCGCTAAGCCTGTAAGGCAAAGATGGCGGGCCTTTTATGCAACTCTGGCTGTATGGTTTTCCAATCAGCCACGGTTTTGGTCCTGATGTATTCGGATTTCAGGGTCAGGTCGGCGGCAATGCAAAGCCGCGTTCCGGGTTTCAGGCTCCGCATCAATTCCTTGAACAGCTTTTCATTCCGGTATGGCGTTTCCATAAACAACTGGCACTGACCCGTTTCCTTAGATCGTTTCTCCAATTCCTTTATGGCGTTGCGGCGCTCCGCATCATCGATAGGCAGATAGCCGGTGAAAGCGAAGGACTGCCCGTTCATGCCGCTGGCCATCAGGGCCAGTAAAATGGAAGAAGGTCCAACAAGGGGTATTACGCGGATCCCTTTCTGATGGGCGATTTGGACGACCATAGCCCCGGGGTCCGCAACTGCCGGGCACCCCGCTTCCGACAATAGTCCTACCGGATAGCCCTGGAGGCAAGGCTCCAGGTACTGAGGCAGTTCCTCGGGTTCCGTATATTTATTCAGCAGCGACAACTGCAGGCTGTCTTGCGATTTGCGCGGGGTTATTTTCTTGATAAACCGTCGTGCGCTCCGCTCGTTCTCCACGATATAATGGGTTACCTCCTCGATCGTGCGCTTGATGGAAAGCGGCAACACTTCCAGAGGTTCTGTTTCTCCCAGGAGGGTGGGGATCAGGTATAAGGGACCGAAATTGTTGGACTGAGTTTCCATTTTCAGGAGGTTTGTATCTCGGTGGATATCCGGCGGCATGCCGTTTCCAGCATTTGGAAGACCTCGAGGAATCCCGAGGCCCCGCCGTAGTACGGATCGGGGACTTCCCGCGGTCCCAGGCCCCCGGCCTCCAACAGGAGTCGGACCTTTCGGCGGTCGGCTTCACTTCGCGCCAAACGCCTGATCATTGCAAGATTTTCCAGGTCCATGGCAAATATATGGTCAAAGTCGTCGAAGTCGCTAACCGTGAATTTCCTGCAACGCTGCCCTCGGATATCGATCTGATGATGGGCAGCCACTTCTATGGAACGGGGATCCGGCGGGTTTCCCACATGGTAACCTGCGGTACCCGCAGAGTCTACATGTATTGCGGAAGGGTCCGATAGGGATTTCATAATACCCTCTGCCAGGGGCGAGCGGCAAATATTGCCGAGACAGACCATCAAGATCCGTACCGGCATAACGGATCAGGAAAGTTTCTTGGTTAGATCCTCTATGTACTTGCGGAATTGCTTATCGGTCTCCGCTAAGTTGTCGACCGTCTTACATGCGTGCAAAACGGTAGCGTGATCCCGCTTCCCGATCTGTGAACCGATGCTGGCCAGGGAAGCCTTGGTGAATTTTTTGGCAAAGAACATGGCGAGCTGACGGGCCTGTACGATATGCCGTTTGCGCGTCTTGGATTGAAGGGTGGCCACGTCCATCTCAAAGTAGTCGGAGACCACTTTCTGGATATAATCGATGGAAACTTCCCGCTTGGTGTTTTTGACGAATTTCTCCACCACCATCTGGGCCAGTTCCAGGGTAACTTCTTTTTTATTGAAGGAAGACTGGGCGATCAGTGAGATAATGGCCCCTTCCAGTTCCCGGATGTTCGTCTTGATATGCTTGGCCACGTAGTCCACGATTTCCTCGGGCATCTCCACCCCGTCGCGGTATAATTTATTCTTCAGGATAGAAATACGGGTCTCATAATCAGGGCTTTGCAGCTCTGCGGACAACCCCCACTTAAAACGGGAGAGCAGCCGCTGCTCAATATCCTGCATGTCTACGGGTGCCTTGTCGGAGGTCAGGATCACCTGCTTTCCGTTTTGGTGCAGGTGGTTGAAGATATGGAAGAACACATCCTGGGTACCCGACTTACCCGAGAGGAATTGCACGTCGTCTATGATAAGCACATCTATCAGTTGATAGAAATGGATAAAATCGTTCCGCGTATTCTTCTTTACGGATTCGATGTACTGCTGCGTGAATTTTTCCGCTGAAATATAAAGGACGGTGCGCTCCGGGTATTTGTCTTTTATTTCCACGCCAATGGCATGGGCAAGGTGCGTTTTCCCCAATCCCACGCCCCCGAAAATCAGGAGCGGGTTAAAGGAAGTGCCCCCCGGTTTATTGGCAACGGCCATGCCGGCCGACCGGGCCAGCCGGTTGGAATCCCCTTCCAGGAAATTTTCAAAGTTGTAATTCGGATTGAGCTGAGACTCGATCTTAATGTTCCGGATCCCCGGGATCACAAATGGATTCTTGAGTTCCGGATTCTTGCTTTTGATGGGGACATCCATTTCCTGGGGCGTCATTTGCCCCCTGTTGGAACTCGGGATCTTTTCGGTAAAAGGCTCCCGGTTGCCATAGGTGTTCTCCATCTTTATTATATAGATGAGCTTGGCGCCCTCTCCCAGTTCGCGGGTGAGTGCCACCTTGAGCAGCTTCACATAATGCTCCTCGAGCCATTCGTAAAAAAACTTGCTGGGTACCTGGATGCTCAGGGCGCTTTCCGAGAGCTTAACCGGCTTAATCGGGATAAACCATGTTTTGAATGCCTGCGGTTGTATGTTGTCTTCGATAAAAGCCAAACAGTTCTTCCATACGGAAACAGCAGTAACACTCATTGTGGATCGGTTGTCTTTTGCCGGTTAGGTGCGAGATTAGTTGGTACAAAAAAGGACAGTGTTGCTGTCCTTCTGAGTGAGGCAAATATGGTAACAAAAAACCTAAAAAAAAAATCAAAACCGGGTTGAATATTTGCTTTTTTTTTCAGAAGTTCTGGGGCTTTCCAACCAGCTTTTTAAATATACTTTTTTTCACTTAAAATTCATGCTCAAACACGAAATTTCTTTTCGGACGCGCTATTCGGAAACAGATCAAATGGGAGTGGTGTATCACGGGAATTACCCGCAATATCTGGAACTCGGAAGGGTTGAGTGGTTGAGAAGTCTGGGGATTTCCTACAAAAGCGTGGAAGAAAACGGATATATGATGCCCGTAATTTCCCTGAGCGTAAATTATAAAAAACCGGCCG
>JBNKHB010000129.1:0-7095 GCA_050290125.1 Robiginitalea sp. | reverse complement strand
ATCGGCATCGTTATCGATATCGAGGAAACAGGAGGCCCAGGCGAAGGAGCCGTCCGCCACACCGAGCCGATCGGAGTCGTCTGTGATCAGTGAAGGGCCGCCGCCATTCAGGTACAGCCGGTTCCCCACCTGGTTTCCGGAAAGGAAAACATCCGGCAGATCATCCCCGTTCACGTCCCCGAGGGCCACGCCCCCGCCGTTGTAGAAGTAGAGGTAGTCCAGGATGTTCAATTCGTTGGACTCCTCCAGCATGTTGGCAAAATCAATCCCGGACCGGGAGGAGGGAACGGGCTCAAAGAGTTCCCCGCCGTTCCCGCAGCCGGATAACAGCACTAGTAATGCGGTCGCTATGTAAATGCGTCTATTCATTCATCAGGAATAAGCGGGGTTCCCCTTCGTTTACCGCCGCCAGCATGTACGTTTTGCCGGAGGCATCCCGGAGGGCCTGCAGGTGTTTCACCTCCCCGCGCAGCACGAAGCCGCTTTTGGAGTAGTCCTGCCAGGTGAATCCCAGGTTTCCGTCGCCCAGCAATATGTTCCCGTAGCCGGCATCCAGGCGGGAGAATTGGGGTTTGAATTCAAAATTGTTCCCCGCCATGATCAGGTCCAGGTTCCCGTCCCCGTTCACATCCCTGCAGCTGATGCCGCAAATACAGGAGAGCTGCACCCGGTAGGGCAGGGGGAGGATCCGGAACTGGCCGTCCCCTTCATTTACTGCAATCACCGATTCAGCGATGCGCGACTTTTTGACGATGGACCTGCCCACCAGTTCAGGCGGGAATAACTCCGGCAAGGTGCGCCGGGCATAAACCGAAGCTTTCAGGTTTTCCTTCTTCAGGGAGACCACCTGGGCGGTGAGCTCCTTCTTTTGGTGGATGGGATAATCGCCGGTCTCCGTGGTGAGCGTAACGATCTGCTCCAGGGTGCCATTGCTGTCAAAGTCATTGACCCACATTTTCATGGGTTTGCCGGGTTCGGGCTTATAGTGCAGGTTGGACCCCATATTGCCCAAGATCAGGTCCTGGTCCCCGTCGCCGTCCAGGTCAGCGGCTTCCACCGTATTCCACCAGCCCTCCAGGGTATCCAGGGAGGTAGGCAGGCGGCTCAGGCGACGCCCGTTATTGCGGTAGATCAGGGGGCTCCCCCAATCCGATACGGTGATCAGGTCTTTCCGATCATCCCCGTCCATGTCCGTCCAAACGGCCGCGGTCACCATTCCGGCGTCCTTCAGTTCGTTCCCGAGGCGTTCGGTAACATCCCGGAAATTCCCGCTGCCGTCGTTTTCCAATAGCAAATGGTCCGGATTTACGCCATAAACCCCCACAACGGACCGGGATCCGATAAAGACGTCTATATCCCCGTCCTGGTCAAAATCGTAGGGGTTTACGGTGGACATGTTGCGAAAGGCCGAGGGTAAGTCCTGCTCCGAGCGCTCAAAAGCACCGTTGCCCTGGTTCAGGTACAACCTGGGGCGGTAACTGCGGAAACGCGCAGGCTCATTGCCCCCGCTGGCTACGAGCAGGTCCGGGTCCCCGTCCCCGTCGGCATCAAAGAAGGCCGCTGCCGTGTCTTCGTAATTGGCATCCTGTGCAAAGGCCGGGACGGATTGTGCGGTAACCCTGCCGTTCCCGCGATGCAGGTAAAGGGTGCCGCTCTGCCCGGTAGCCCCTCCGAGGTAAAAATCATCATTCCCGTCCCCGTTTACGTCCGCTACGGCCATGGCAGGCCCTTCCTGGGAGATCTTGCTGTAGATAAGGCCTTCGTGATCAAAATCGTTATGCCCGTCTTCCCGGTGCGGTGCAGCCGCGGTCATCGGGATCTCGGTCATCAGGGTTTTGGGTTCCGCATGGGCCGGGATTCGATAGGTATCGGTTGCTTCCGAGCGTTGCAAGGTGTAATCACGGTCCACGGCCAGGTTTGTGAAGAGCTGGGTGGCGTCGTCCGGCCAGATCACCCGCAGGGAATCTACGGTCTGTGTCTGTCCGAGTCCAATGACCATTGTATAATCCACCGACGACTGGAACCCCCTGGAGGGGATCAGGTCCTGTACCGCAACATGGTCCCCGAAATAGAGCCGTACGCTGGCGCCCACTCCGAAAGGATTCCCTTCCGACCCTTTAAAGCTCAGGCGCACATAGTGGTTGTCCTTTTTGGTATCCGTTTCATTGCGGTAGATATAGGCCGGCATGTTCACGTTGTTGATCACCAGGTCCAGGTCGCCGTCGTTATCGAGGTCCCCGTAGGCTGCGCCGTTCGACCGGGTCGGGGTTTCAAAGCCCCAGTCCGCGTTGGCATTGTCGAAAGTAATATCCCCCCTGTTGCGGTAGGCGTAATTGGGTTGCGGCTTGATCGGCATCCGTTGGATAATGGAGTCGATGGATTCCTTACGGCCGGTAAGCACCATCTTTTGGATGATCTCGTTTGCAAAGAAATCCACAAAATCGAGGTCGGTGAGGTCGTGGTTGATGCCGTTGGTGACGAAGATATCCCGCCATCCGTCGTTGTCCATGTCGAACATGAGCCCGGCCCAGCTCCAGTCGGTGGCATCCACCCCGCTGAAATACGCCACCTCCGAAAAGGTGCCGTTGCCGTTGTTGAGTTGCAGGGTGTTCTGGATATACTGCTGGTAAAAATCCTTCCCCTGCTTGAGCTTGTAGACGTTATAGCCTTCAAATTCCATGACGGATTTGACCCGCTCCTCCGGTTCGGGCAGCATATCGGTGATAAAGATGTCCTGCAGGCCGTCGTTGTTGATGTCGCCGATATCGATGCCCATGGCCGACAGGCTCAGGTGGCCGGTCCACTCCTTGATCTGTTCGGAGAAGGTGCCGTCCTGGTTGTTGATATAGAGGTAATCCCGCTCGTAAAAATCGTTGGAGACATAGATGTCCGGGTACAGGTCCTGGTTGATGTCGGTCACCATAACGCCCAAACCAAAGCCGATCAGGCTGCCGTAGATACCCGCCTCCTGGCTCACGTCGGTAAAGGTATTGCCGTCGTTCCTCAGGAGCATGTCGCCCACTCCCCGGAAGATATGCGGCACCCCTTCCCAGTCCTGGGCGCGGATCTCCCGCTGTTCGGCGTAACCCAGGCTGCTGACCGGGATATTGCTGTTGTTCAGGATATAGGCGTCCAGGTCCCCGTCCTTGTCGTAATCAAAGAAGGTGGCGTGGGTGGTAAAGCCCGTTTCGGCCAGGTTGAATTCATGGGCCCGCTCGGTAAAGGTACCGTCGCCGTTGTTGATGTAGAGGTCGTTGTCGTGGTTATTGCCTTCCATGTTCCCGGCATTGCTCACATAGATGTCCAACCAGCCATCCGCGTTGATATCGGCCATGGTAACGCCTGTTGACCAGGGCTTGTTCCCCGCTACTCCCGCCGTTTCGGTAATGTCTTCAAACTTGAAATCCCCGGTATTCCGATACAGCCGGTTTGCCACCATATTCCCTGTGAGGAAGATGTCGGTGAGCCCGTCGTTGTCGATATCGCCCAGGGCTACGCCTCCGCCGTTGTAGAAGTTGCGGTACTTGAAAATATTGAAATCCTTCTGGTTTTCTACCTGATTCACAAACCGGACCCCGGTGCTGTCCGGCGGCAAGAGTGTAAAGAGGGGGTCGGAAGCCTGTGTTGCAGATTCCGCGTCCGGTTCCCCGGTGCCGCAGGCAACCAGGAGCAATCCGAGACTGATGGGTAAGAGCTTAAGGCGTTTCATCATAATTCATTTCATAGGTAAGGAAAACCGGAGTTGCATCGTTCCGGCCAATGACATAGGTCTTTTTTCCGCCGATGCGCAGGGTGTCGATGTCTCTGGCCGCCCCTGTTACACGTGGCGAAATGGCCGGATCCCAATGGAATCCCCCATCGTTATCCTGCAGGAGCACCTGTCCCTGCAAGGCGTCCAGCCGGCCTAACTGGGTGCTGATCTCGTGCAGGTTGCCCAGGAGCATAATGTCGGTTTTCCCGTCATTGTCAAAATCGTCGAGGCCCATATCAAATACGGCGGAAGCCTGTGCCATACGCGGCAGTCGCTGCACGGAAAAATGCCCCTGGCCGTCGTTCAGGTAGAGACTGGTCTCCAACTCGTAAACCGATTTGGTCGCGGCTGCCTGAAGGGCGTCACTGCCAAACAGGTCTTGCAAGCTGGCACTGGCAAAGTCTTTATAGGTCCTGTATTTCTTATTCAGGAACGGCATTTGTTTTCCCAATTCGTCACGGGAAGCGAACGGGGTTTCAATGCCGTTGTGATAATAGGTGACCAGGGGTTCCACAGACCCGTTATCGTCAAAATCATTCCGGTACAACCGAAGCGGCTGAGAGGCAGAGGCCCTGAACTTGCTGTTGAGGCCCCAGTTGCCGCCCAAAAGGTCAATATCCCCATCTCCGTCGATATCCACGGCCTTCAGGCAATTCCACCAACCCTCGGTACCCGAGAGGCCGTTTTCGCCTACGGGCTCCCAGGCATTACCGGTGTTTGTAAATACGGTTATCGGGCTCCAATGTCCGGCTACAATGAGCTCCTCCTGCCGGTCTCCGTCCAGATCGGACCAGCTGGCATCGCTGATGGCTCCGAAATCCATCAATGCGGGCGCAAGCAAGGCAGTCACATCCTCAAAGCGGCCGGCACCCTCATTGCGCATCAGATAGTGGCGGGGCGTTTCGCCGAATGCGCCGGGCCGGGTATCCGCGAAGAGCAATACATCCAGGTCTCCGTCGCCTTCCAGATCCGTAGCGGCGATACCGGCTGCGTTTAGGGATATCCCGTCGAATGCGCCCGGGACTGCGCGCAGCGTTCCGGACTCATTCAGATAGAGCCGGGGTTGGATGGCTTCGCCTTCCCTGAATTCGTTCCCGCCGCTCACCACCAGCAAATCGGGCCAATCGTCTCCGTTGGCATCAAAGATCAGATGCCCGGTGTCCTCATTCAGAGCCGCTTCGGCAAACAATTCGGGGTCCAGGGATTCCCACCCGCCTTCACCATTTTGCAGGTAAATTGCCGATGGCTGTCGTTTGGCCCCCGCCAGGAACAGATCGTCCAGGCCATCGCCGTTAAAATCCGCCACGCCCAGGGAAGGACCCTGGTTGGAGTACGCAAACGCGATCAGGGGTTCCCGGTCAAAGTCCAGGCTCGGGTTTTCCCGATGGCGAAAATCCAGGACAGAATCGGTCCGTTGCCAACTTCCCTTAGGCTTCGAACGATCCTCAGGTGCCGGGAATTTCGCGTCGGCCTGACGAAGTTCGAGCGTTGCACCGGCAATGACGGGGGCAATGTGTTGCGTGCGTCCGTCCGGCCAAACGACCCTGAGGGAATCGGCCCGGGCCGCAGTGCCCAATCCGAAATGCAAGCTTGCAGGAACGGCGGAAAGGTATCCCCGACCCGGAAAATTTTCCCGAAGCTGGCCCTGGCCTCCGGAATACGCCCAGACCTTGGCTCCGATCCCCAGGCGGTTCTCGGCGCTGCCTTCCAGGCGGACCACGAGGGATTGGCCGTTCTGTTGGGTGTTCTCAAATACCGAAGCGGTTTCCCCCATGTTGTTCACCACCAGGTCCAGGTCCCCGTCCCCGTCCAGGTCTGCATAGGCGCAGCCCTGGCTGAAGGTCGCCCGGGCCGCGATCCACTCCCCGGTCATATTCGTAAAGGAGAGATCTCCGTTATTGCGGAACAGGTAATTGGGCACTTTCTTTTCAGGGATCTCCCGGGTGAGCGGCATATCCGTCCGGCTCATGCCCTGGTCGATCCGGCGCTGGATATCTTCATTGGCAATGAAATTCATGTAGTCCATGTCATTCGTCGCGCCTTTGATCCCGTTCGTGATAAAGACATCCTGGAATCCGTCATTGTCAAAATCGGCGAGCAGGCTTCCCCAGGACCATTCGCTGCTGGCCAGCCCGCCCAGGTAACCGATCTCCGAAAAATTCCCGCTCCCCTGGTTCAGTTGGACCGTATTCTGCATGTATTGCGGCGCATAGCCGTTGCCCAGATATTGCCGGTAGATAGGGTAGGGATATTCCAGGCCGGAGGTCTTGTACGTTATGAGATCTTCCGGCAGCATGTCCAGGGATACGATATCGGTCAATCCGTCATTGTTGAGGTCCGCCAGGCAATTCCCCATGCTGTAGTGGGTAGTGTGACCCACGGGGGACTCTTCAGCCGCGACCATTTCCCGGAAGCTGCCGTCGCCCTGATTCATGTAGAGGTAGTCGTTTTCAAAAAAGTCGTTGCCAATGTAGAGGTCGGGTAAACCGTCGTTATTCAGGTCGCTGATGCCGAGGCCCAGCCCGTAACCGGCTTTGCCCTGGTATATTCCCGCATCCATGCTCACATCGGTGAAGGTTCCGGCGTCGTTGCGGAGCAAGCGGTCACCTGAAAGCGGATCGTACCCCATGCGCTGGGCCCCATTCCCGTAGGTGCGGTTCGGGTGGACCGAGTGGTTCATCAGGAAGAGATCCAGGTCCCCGTCGCCGTCGTAGTCAAAAAAAGCAGCCTGGGTGGCCAGACTTTGGAAATCCAGGCCGTATTGGGCCGCTTGTTCCTCGAATGTGGGAATCCCGTCCTCCCCGACCCCCTGGTTTACATAGAGCAGATTCCGCCCTTTCAACGCCCGGTATCCGGAGGCCTTGCAGATATAGATATCCGGTAAGCCGTCGGCGTTGATATCGGTGTAGGTCAGGCCGGTGGTCCATCCTGTGGAATTGTCGATCCCTGCACGCTCTGTAATATCCTCAAACCGGAAATTTCCCCGGTTCAGATAGAGGGCATCCGCATCCTGGTTGGCGCCAAAATACAGGTCGGGTAAGCCGTCGGCGTTAAAATCGCTGGCGATTACCCCTGCGCCATTGTAGTAGTAGAGGTAGGTGAGGATATTCAGCTCAGGCGTTTCCCGAAGTTGGTTGGCAAAGACCACGCCGGTCCGGGAAGGTTCCAGTTCCCTGAAAAGCGGTGCGGGGCCCTCCTTGCAACTCCCTAGAATAACCAGTGCCATCAAACCTCCTATTATCTTTCTCATAACCTGCCGGCCACAGCTCGCAAAAATACGGAATAGCCCCTAAAATGGCCAGTTGACAAGCGGCTAACTCCCTGATTTTAATAATCTTTTAGTC
>JBNKHB010000128.1:0-7140 GCA_050290125.1 Robiginitalea sp. | reverse complement strand
AGTAGTTCTCGTAGAATTCGCCGTCCTGATCTCTGGACTGGGTCCGCGTTGGCCGTGTTTCGTGCACGGAAACGGTGCGGCGCTCCGAGGCGTAGATCCCGTCGTTATCGTAATAGGATGCGGACTGATAAGAGCCGCAGGAAGCCATAAAAAGGCCTAGCAGCCCTGAAAAAGCTGTGATTTTCAAAGACGGTCGGGGTAGGGGTGGTCTCATTACTACAGTTTTTGCGTATTGTTGAACATACTAAAAATAGTTAGCTTTGACGAACTATTTTCGGTGTTATACAACACAAGTTTTATGCCAAACTACAGTGAATGGGTAAGAATTTGACGAAACGCAGCGAGGATTATTCCAAATGGTACAACGAACTCGTCGTTAAGGCGGACCTCGCGGAAAACTCCGGCGTACGGGGCTGTATGGTCATCAAGCCATACGGTTTTGCCATCTGGGAAAAGATGCAGGCCGCGCTGGATAAAATGTTCAAGGATACAGGGCACCAGAATGCCTATTTTCCCATTTTTATCCCGAAATCCTACCTGAGCAAGGAGGCCAGCCATGTGGAGGGTTTTGCCAAGGAATGCGCGGTGGTTACCCATTACCGCTTAAAGAATGCAGAGGACGGCAGCGGTATTGTAGTGGACGAAACCGCCAAGTTGGAGGAAGAGTTGATCGTAAGGCCCACATCCGAGACGATCATTTGGGATACCTATCGCAAATGGATCCAGTCGTACCGGGACCTGCCGCTGTTGATCAACCAATGGGCCAATGTGGTGCGCTGGGAAATGCGGACCCGTTTGTTCCTCCGGACTGCCGAATTCCTCTGGCAAGAGGGGCACACGGCACACGCCACGCGCCAGGAAGCCATTGAGGAAGCAGAGACCATCCTGGACATTTACGCCACCTTTGCCGAGGACTTCATGGGCGTTCCCGTTATAAAGGGTACCAAGACGCCAGGCGAGCGCTTTGCCGGGGCAGTCGAAACCTATTGTATCGAAGCCCTGATGCAGGACGGAAAGGCCCTGCAGGCAGGTACCAGCCACTTCCTGGGCCAGAATTTTGCCAAGGCCTTTGACGTGACCTTTGATACGCGCGAAGGCGGGCTGGACTACGTCTGGGCCACTTCCTGGGGCGTATCCACCCGCTTGATGGGTGCGCTGATCATGACCCATTCCGATGATAACGGCCTGGTGCTGCCCCCCAAACTGGCCCCCATCCAGGTAGTGATCGTACCTATTTACCGCGGGGAGGAGCAGCTGGAAACCATATCAAAAACGGTGAAACCTCTTGTCGACCGCCTGCGCGAACGCGGGATCTCCGTTAAATACGATGACCGGGATACGCACAAGCCCGGCTTCAAGTTCAACGAATACGAATTGAAAGGCGTCCCGGTCCGATTAGCCGTCGGTCCCAGGGACCTGGAGAACGGCACCTATGAGGTGGCCCGCCGGGATACGCTGGAAAAAGAGATCGTGAAGGCGGAAGGGATCGAGGACCACATTGCAGGCCTTTTAGACGAGATCCAGCAGCATATTTTTGAGAAAGCGCGGGATTTCAGGGATGAGAGGATTTCCACGGCCGATACCTACGAGGAATTCAAGGAAATCATCGAGAATAAAGGCGGTTTTGTGTTGGCCCATTGGGACGGTACCGATGAGACCGAAGCGCGCATTCAAGAGGAGACCAAGGCTACCATCCGGTGTATCCCCCTCAATCCGGAAGCGGATCCCGGCAAGTGCATGGTGACGGGCGAACCGTCCCCTTACCGGGTGCTTTTTGCCAAGGCATACTAGGGCTGAAAAAATCGATCGGGGGAGTTGCCCGGCAAAAAAATAATTGTATTTTTGCACCTGCCTAATTGGTAGGTAGTTCCCGGCAAGGGAGCCGGCATTCAGCCGGTTTGCCATCCACCCTGTTTCAGGGGAGTGCCGGAAAACATATTGGCCCGTTCGTCTAGGGGTTAGGACGCCAGGTTTTCATCCTGGTAACAGGGGTTCGATTCCCCTACGGGCTACTAGATTAATAAGGACGGCCCGTTCGTCTAGGGGTTAGGACGCCAGGTTTTCATCCTGGTAACAGGGGTTCGATTCCCCTACGGGCTACAAAGGAATTTAAAGTACGATGCCGTTACAAGAATAAACAGCGGTATCAAAAGCATAGAAACGAATGGCAAATCACAAGTCCGCTTTAAAACGCATCAGAAGGAATGAGGAGGTGCGCCTGCGCAACCGCTATCAGCACAATACCGCGCGCAACGCGATCAAAAAACTCCGGACCGAGACCGACAAGAAGAAGGCTCAGGCCCTGCTTCCTTCCGTTGTTAGCATGATCGACAAACTGGCCAAGCGTAACATCATCCACGCTAATAAGGCAGCCAACTTGAAGAGCAAGCTTACCAAGCAGGTAGCACAGCTCTGAGTTTCGGATAAAATCATAAGAACGTTTACCTCCGAACAGGCTTAACCGGCCTGGTTCGGAGGTTTTTTTATGCCATTCCCATTCCTATTTTCATTCCCATTCCCGTTCCGATTGCCGTTCAGGTAAATGCCGTTGACCGGACAACCCGGTTGCCTCATTTTATGCATCAGGACCAGGCCGGTGATAAAGCAGGCATATTCCACATAAATCAGCCCAACATACAGCGGATGGATCCACCCGTAGTATTCCATCCCGTCATGGACCACCAGGAACTTCAGGTACCTTACTACCATATACCCCAGGTTAAAGATCAGGAACCCAAGGCTTAACCAGATCAACAGGTTGTGTTTCAGCCGGGGCCGGTCCCCGTACCTCCATTCCTGCATCAGGTATAACACCGCCATAACCCCAGTGACCAGGCTCCCGGCCCAAAAGGACCAGACCTGGGAGACCGTCGTAAAATCGTATTGCCAGGCATTAAAGATGCAGACTGCGATAAAAAAGCCCAGGCCGGCAATTTTGAGGCCGCGGAAGGCTACCGTGGTAATGTACCTGTGATAGATATAGAAGAAGAATCCAAAATAGATCAACAGGTAAATATTAAATATCAACCAGTTGTTGTTATAATACAATTCGTGGATCACGATGCTGAAGTCGTCACTGTCCCGGATGATCAGTCCGATGGTTTCGGTAAGCAATGTATAGGCGAACAGGATGGGCAGGTAGCGCATGGGCGTATCGAAGTACCTTGGAAATCGGGCCACGGACAAGGCAAGGGTCACCGCGTACATGACCATAAATCCATGGCTTTGGATGAAATCGATTACGATCAAAGGCGTTTCGTGTTTGGTCGGCAATGCGTCGCGACGGGACCTCGCAGCGGTTTACCTGTAAATCTAAACAACTTTTCGCATACGCACCATTAGCAGGAACCCGGCAAGAAAGGCCCCGTACATTATCATAATAAGCATTGTGTGCACTTCCGTGATAAACGGAATAGGATCCAATAGTTGATAGGCAATGCCGTAGCGCAAATATTTAATCGGCATATACCCAAGGTAAAATACAAATACCCCACCGCTGATCCATACCAATAGATTTCTTGCGAAAGGCACCTCCCTGCGCCTGGGATACTCTTGGGCCAGGTACTTTCCGGAAAAGACGATCATCAAAAGCCCGCCTAGCCCGTAGGAGTATAGTTGGGAGACTGTAAAGAAGTCCTGCAGAAAGGCATTTACAACGCTGGTCAAAAAAAACAATGCGGCCCCCAATTCCACAAACTTTCTCCAGCGCGCTGAGGTTAGGTAGCCGTGGTATACATATAGGATGTATCCGAAGAAAATAAAGTTGTAGATGTTGTATATAAGCCAGTTATTATTGAAATAAAATTCCTTCAGCAACAGCGAATA
Source organism: Robiginitalea sp. (assembly GCA_050290125.1). Taxonomy (GTDB): domain Bacteria; phylum Bacteroidota; class Bacteroidia; order Flavobacteriales; family Flavobacteriaceae; genus Robiginitalea. The sequence goes on along the minus strand of JBNKHB010000128.1, from coordinate 3,315 downwards.
AGACTCATCGTCCCGGAGTACCGCACCGGCGATCTCCGTGAGCAAGGTATACATCAGCAAGACGGGTAGGTACCGAAGCGGACTGTCGTAGTATTTGGGAAATTTCCATATGGAAACGCCAACGACCACGGCGTACAGCAGGATAAATGGCTGCTGGAAAAACAACTGGTTCAGGATTGCGTCCATCCGCAAATGTTATTTCCGCGTGCCCCGTTGTTACTGGTTGGGGGGCGGCGGAGAAGAATTTCCTTCGTTCTTAAACAGGCTGCCGTCCTGGAGCGAGATCGGGCTTGCCGATAAAGGTACCATGGAAGCTTCCGCCCGATGGCCCTCCGATTGGATCGATCCCATACCCTGAGCTCCCCAGGGACGGAGATCATCATCCAGGTAGCCGGGTTTGCCATTGTCCAGGTACAGGATATACTGGTCGCCCGTTTCTGCATCCGGGGTGACGGCAGGCACCAGCATCACCGAATTTTGCTTTTCATGCACATATTTTTCTTCGTCCGGGTTGTTGGAGAAATAAATGCGCAGGCTGCTGATGTCGGCTCCAACTGTCGCAGCTTCCTGCTCAATCCACTGCATGTACTGCTTCATTTCCTTATAATCAAAGGCCACAAAGCGCGCAACGACAAAGGTCGAATCCCTGTACTCCCCTCGAAGGATGGAATCCTCGTATCGCTGGATCAGCGGGACGCGGCGTTTGCTGTATAATTCGTAGTCCCTGCGGGCGTCGGCCAGTGAAATAATGCCACTCGGACGTTTGACCATTTCCTGGGTCATGGTTCCTTCTTCCTCATCCGCGGGTTGCCGGTTGGCCTGATCGCCACAGGCGGTCAGCATTGCGAGCATTCCTGCTAATGAGAGGGCAATAAAAGGGGATTTCAAGGTTTTCATGGGTATTGGATTACAGGTTAATGTTTTTTCACGTACAGATACGTCTATTTAAAAGTACTATAAATCCGCCGTACCCGCATAACGATCCGTATAGGGAGTCGGGCCATCCATACATAAAAAAACCCCGATTCGCTGATCGGGGTTCCTTCACCGGCCATATTTGCCGGAGGGTTATTGGCTTTGCGCTGTGCGCTACTCGTTCATCGTCATGAGGAACTCTTCGTTGTTCTTGGTCTGTTTGATACGCTGTTCCATGAATTCCATTGCTTCGATAGGATTCATGTCCGCAAGATACTTCCGCAGGATCCACATACGCTGTAGCGTATTCTCGTCCAGTAAAAGGTCGTCGCGACGCGTACTCGAGGCCACCAGGTCGATAGCCGGGAAGATCCGGCGGTTGGAGATGCGGCGGTCCAGCTGCAGCTCCATGTTACCCGTTCCCTTGAATTCCTCAAAGATCACCTCGTCCATCTTGGAACCGGTTTCGGTCAGCGCAGTGGCAATGATGGAAAGCGAACCTCCGTTCTCTATATTCCTTGCTGCCCCGAAGAACCGCTTGGGCTTATGCAGGGCATTTGCGTCCACACCCCCGCTGAGCACCTTGCCCGATGCGGGTTGTACGGTGTTGTAGGCGCGTGCCAGCCGCGTGATGCTGTCCAGCAGGATCACCACGTCGTGTCCGCATTCTACCAGGCGCTTGGCCTTTTCCAGGACGATATTGGCCACCCGCACGTGTTCCGTGGCTTCCTTGTCGAAGGTAGAGGCTACCACCTCGCCGCGCACGTTGCGCTGCATATCGGTCACCTCTTCCGGGCGCTCGTCTATGAGCAGGATGATCTGGTATACTTCCGGATGGTTCGCGGCTATCCCGTTGGCGATATCCTTTAACAACATGGTCTTACCCGTTTTGGGCTGGGCCACGATCATGCCACGCTGCCCTTTCCCGATGGGGGAGAACAGGTCGATAATCCGGGTGGAGATATTGCTCTGCCGTTCGGCCAGCTTGAATTTCTCACGGGGGAAGAGCGGGGTCAGGTGTTCAAATGCCACCCGGTCCCGCACTACCTGGGGATCCAGGCCGTTGATCTTGTTGACCTTGATCAGCGGGAAATACTTTTCCCCTTCCTTGGGCGGCCGAACATTTCCGAGTACCGTATCCCCGGTCTTCAGGCCAAAGAGCCGGATCTGGGACTGAGAAACGTAAATGTCGTCCGGAGAGGAGAGGTAATTGTAATCCGAAGAGCGCAAAAAGCCGTAGCCGTCGGACATGATGTCCAATACACCTTCGCTTTCGATGATGCTGTCGAACTCGTACTCCGGCTGCTTGTATTTGTTGCGGGCGTTGCTATCGTAGTTGCCGTTGTTGCGTTCCTTGTGACCGCCTTTGTCGTGTCCGCCCTTATCGCCGCCTTCTTTCTTGTTGCGGTGTTTGTGCTGCTTTTGCGGACCGTCGGAATCACCGCGTGGCTGGCGGTCATCACGGCCTTGTTTTCTGTCGCCGCCGGAATCCTTGGCCTGCTGCCTTCTGTCGCTACCGGAATCCTTGGTTTGTTGCGGCTTGCTCTCCTGTTCGGAATCTTTTTTGTCCTGGCCGTTGCTCTGGTGGCGGGCCTGGGTGTCGCGCTTTCCGCGCGAACGCTGTTGTGGCCGGTTCTTGCCGGCATCCCCTTCAGCGGGCTTCTGATCGCTCACAGCTGGTTTTTGATCGCTCACTGCGGAGGGGTTACTGGCCTGGAGGTCAAGGATTTGATAGACCAGGTCCAGTTTTTTAAGGCTGCGGTATTTAGGGACGTTCAGGTCCTTGGCAATATCCTGAAGCTCAGGTAGCTTCTTAGCCTTCAGTTCGGAAATCTCAAACATGTATCGGTAAAAAAATGGTTTAACGTTGTAATCCTTCGTTCAATCGGGATTGAAGATATGTTATTCGGAATTGGCTGGGGAAAGAACTCCCTTTTGGTAAGTGCGCAAACTAATAACGGTACAATAATACGAATATTTTTGAAATCAGGGGGTAATCACCTGCAATTTTAAGATTTTCGATAAGCTGCAAGACCCTGTAAACAACCGCCTTGCGAATGTATCCGATACCGGGGAAAGTTTTGCCGGGAATGCTTCTGAAAATGCGCGAAACTCGTTATTTTTGTCCTCCGTTCCCGGAGGGTCGGATTTGCGTCCAAAAAACACGAAAAACCCCTTCCGAACGTTAACATATAAACCCGGTTAATGATCCAACGCATACAAACGGTTTACCTGCTTCTGGTGGCATTGCTCACCGGGGTACTCCCGTTTTGGCTGGCCCTTTGGACAGAGGGCGATGGCACGGCGGTGTACGCCAAAGGCGAAATGTGGATCTCTGTCGCGTTCTTTGTATCCGCCTTTCTGGCGGTGATCAGCTTGCTTAGATTCAAGATTCGCAAG
>JBNKHB010000127.1:0-7150 GCA_050290125.1 Robiginitalea sp. | reverse complement strand
ATAGGCTCAAAGAAGTAGGTGTTCTGAGTACCCATTTCGTGGAAATCGGTTACTACGTTGGGATACCAGTGATGGTACCAGTTCAGCTTACCACGGCTCTCCGGGTGAATGCCCAGCAACCAGTCCCGGTTCAGGTCAAACCAATAGTGGTTGGTCCGTCCTCCGGGAAAGTATTCGTTGTGTTCGGCGTCCTGAGGATCGGGAACCAGCGGGTTTCCCCGGTACGAATTGGCCCATTGGGTATGCCGGTCGCGGCCATCGGGGTTGATGGTCGGATCCAGGAAAACCACGGCTTCACCTCTGTACCGGGAGATACGGGGATGCTCTGAGGCCACCAGGATATAGGCGGTAAGCAGGGCAGCTTCGGAACTGGAAGGCTCGTTCCCGTGCACGTTGTACCCCAGGTTGATGAAGACCGGCAGGTTCGCATCCGGGGTATACCGGGTTTGCGGATCCGTAAAAGCCAGGTGCCGTTGCCGCAACTCCTCCAGGTTGCCCAGGTGCCCGGGTTCACTGATCCGGAGGATCACAAGCGGCCGTTTTTCGTATGTGTAGCCGTACACCTCTATCTGGGCACGGTCTGAGCGTTCGGCGAGGGTTTGCAGATATCCCACGATCCGGTCGTGCCTGGTATGGTATTCCCCGATCCCGTACCCCAGGTACTCCTCGGGGGACGGGATATCGGGATCGTAAGGTCCGTATTGTTCCAGAAAATAGTCCTGGGCATGCAACAAGGGGCTGCAGGCCAACATCAGAAGGATTATGGCGGTTCGCATGGGCGGCTTTGACTTAGTCAGTTCGCCTAAAGATAGCAAGATTTGCCAATTGCAAAGGGGATCAGGCGATAGTGTGGAAGGGCGCCTGGTTCACTTCCTGGAAGCGGATTATGTAGTTGGTTCCCTTTTTGGAAAGGTCCCGGATGACGGATCCTTTAAGCTGCCGGCTGAGGTTGTGAATGAGCTTAAGCCCCAATGATTTGCTGGTCTTGTGGGTGACCGATTCGGGGAAGCCCACCCCATTGTCGCCGATCCGCAGGATGTAGTCCGACTCCTCCTCCCGTTCCAGGACAATACTGATCTCGCCCTGTTCCTGGTCGCGGAAACCGTATTTCAGGGCGTTGGTGACCGCTTCGTTGATCAGTAAACCCAGGGGGATGGCCGTGTCGATGCCCAACTCGATATCCGGGATGTCGATACGAAGCGAAATGCTGCTTTCCGGGCCTTTGATGGACTTGATCAGGTAATCGCCCAATTCCTGTACGTAGGAGCGGTATTCGATCTTGGAAAGGTCTTCCCGCATGTAAAGCATTTCGTGGACCATGGCCATGGCTACCACCCGGTTCTGGCTGCTCCGGATCAGACCGAGCGTTGCCGGGTCTTCGATCCCTCGGCTCTGCATGCGCAGCAGACTGGATACCGTTTGCAGGTTGTTCTTTACCCGGTGGTGGACCTCTTTCAACAACATTTCCTTTTCCTGCATCCGTTGTTCGATCTCGCCTTTGGAGCGGTATAAACGGTGATGCTTGCTTAGCAGGTTCCGCCCGAATACACCGCCCAGCAGGTAAACCGACAGCAGGATGCTCAGGAATGCAAAGAGGTTCCTGGCGTCCTCCGGCACCGCGTTATGTCCGAAGCCCAGGTTGCCCAGGCTTTGGGCGTAAATCAGCACCACGATCAGCAGGTTCACGGCCAGGTAGATCTGCCCGTACATCCGAGTTGTGACGTAGCCGGCAAAAACGATCAGCGCCAGGATAAAGATAAAAGGGCTGTTGATCCCGCCGCTGTATAGCACAATGGCCACGGAGCCTGCCAGCGCCATTAAGGAGGATATGTTATAAGTGACCGTAAGGTTCTTGTGATAGCGGAAAAGCAGCAGGTTGAGCAGATTCAGCAGGGCAAATCCGGCGAGGACCTGCGGAATCACCACCGGGATCTTCAAAAGCAACCAACAGAGCAGGGCAAAGACCAGGCAACAGCCGGAAGCGATGATATTGACCCGGAAGAACAGTTCGGTCTTGTCCCGAAGCCGCTCCAGATGCTTCTCCTTCTTTTTCATTTTGATGAAAATCGGCTTATCGGACATACGGATCGGATAGGACGTGTCTGGCAAGTGCCTTCACAGGGTAAAGCTAGCTATGTTTTGCCGAATTTTCCAAATGTGCCCCTGCGAATCCAATAAAAAAACGACCCGGAAAGGGTCGTTTTTTTATTATAGGTGCTTGCCGGATCCCGGTCAATCGTCTACCAGTACCCATTCGCCCTGAGCGATCAGGGGTTCGGCCTGCTTGAATTTCAGGGTTTTATTTTCGCCGGACATAACATTCTTGATGGTGACCCGTTCATTGCGCCCGATCTTGGGTTTTTCGCGCACGATGGTTTCGGTTACTGCGGGCCGCCTGCCCTGGGTTTGCCCTGCGGCGCGGCTCTGCGCGGCCAGTTCGTCGCTGTTGGGGATCTCCTCCTTGCTGGTCTTGAGCTCCTCTTTGGGACGCCGTTGACGGCGCGCCTCCTGGATCTGCTGGGTGTTGGAAGACGGCAATTCCCCCTTGAACAGGAAGGAAACCACGTCCTTATTGACCTTTTCGATCATGCTCTTAAAGAGTTCAAAGGCCTCGAATTTGTAAATAAGCAGCGGGTCTTTCTGTTCGTGTACAGCCAGCTGGACGGACTGCTTTAGCTCGTCCATTTTGCGGAGGTGGGTCTTCCAGGCATCGTCGATTATGGCCAGGGAGATATTCTTCTCAAAATCGGCGATCAATTGTTTGCCCCGGGTCTCATGGGCCCTTTTCAGGTCCGTGACCACATTCAGGGTTTTGATCCCGTCGGTAAAAGGCACCACGATGCGCTCAAAATTGTTCCCTTCGTCCTGATAGACGCGTTCGATCACCGGAAAGGCAGCGGCCGCAGCGCGCTCCATTTTGTCCTGGTAGTGCTCGTATGCCGTGGCGTAGATCTTCTGGGCAATCTCCTGGAAGCCCATTTTCCCGAATTCCTCCTCGCTGATGGGGGAGGTGATCGAGAAATACTTGATCAGCTCGAATTCAAAATTCTTGTAATCACCGGCAAGCTTGTTGGTGTCGGCGATCACCTCGCAGGTATCGTAGATCATATTGGCGATGTCCACCTTCAGGCGGTCGCCCTGCAAGGCGTGGCGGCGGCGCTTATAGACCACCTCGCGTTGTGCGTTCATTACATCGTCGTACTCCAGCAGTCGCTTGCGGATGCCAAAGTTGTTTTCCTCCACTTTTTTCTGTGCGCGTTCGATGGATTTGGTCATCATGCTGTGCTGGATCACCTCGCCCTCTTTCAGCCCCATGCGGTCCATCATCTTGGCCACGCGTTCCGAGCCGAACAACCGCATCAGGTTGTCTTCCAGGGATACGTAGAACTGGGACGAGCCCGGATCCCCCTGCCGTCCGGAACGGCCCCTGAGCTGCCGGTCCACGCGCCGGGAATCGTGGCGTTCCGTACCCACAATGGCCAGACCGCCGGCTTTCTTGACTTCTTCGCTGAGTTTGATATCCGTTCCCCGGCCCGCCATGTTCGTGGCTATGGTCACCACTCCGGCCTTGCCGGCTTCGGCAACGATGTCTGCTTCCTTCTTGTGGAGCTTGGCATTCAGGACGTTGTGCTGGATCTTCCGCAGGTTCAGCATGCGGGAGAGCAGTTCGGAGATCTCCACCGAGGTGGTACCGATCAGTACGGGTCTGCCGGCCTCGGCCATTTGGGTCACCTCGTCGATGATGGCGTTGTATTTCTCCCGTTTGGTCTTGTAGATCAAATCATTCCGGTCGTCCCGGGCGATGGGCCGGTTGGTGGGGATTTCCACCACATCCAACTTATAGATTTCCCAGAATTCCCCGGCTTCCGTAACGGCCGTTCCCGTCATCCCCGCCAGTTTGCGGTACATCCGGAAGTAGTTCTGAAGCGTGATGGTGGCGAAGGTCTGGGTCATCGCCTCGATCTTCACGTTTTCCTTGGCTTCAATCGCCTGGTGCAGGCCGTCCGAATACCGGCGCCCATCCATGATACGGCCGGTTTGCTCGTCCACGATCATTACCTTGTTGTCGATCACCACGTACTCCACGTCTTTTTCAAAGAGGGAGTAGGCCTTGAGCAACTGGGTCATGGTGTGGATCCGTTCGCTTTTAACGGCAAAGTCCTTGAAGAGCTCCTCCTTCTTGGCGGCCTCTTCCTCAATTTCCAGCTCCTCCGCCTCAATCTGTGCAATCTCGCTCCCGATATCGGGCATGACAAAGAAGTCCTTCTCCTGGTCCCCGGAAATGTATTCGATCCCTTTGTCGGTAAGCTCGATCTGGTTGTTCTTTTCGTCGATCACGAAGAGCAACTCCGCGTCCACCTTGGGCATTTCGCGGTTATTGTCCTGCATGTAGGTGTTCTCCGTTTTTTGCAAAAGCTGCTTGATCCCTTCCTCGCTCAGGTATTTGATCAGCGCTTTGTTCTTGGGAAGGCCGCGGTGTACGCGAAGCAGCAGGAAGCCGCCCTCTTTGGTATCGCCCTCGGCAATTTTCTTTTTGGCCTCGGCCAGGACCCCGGTCAGGTACCGCTGTTGTGTCTGTACCAGCTCGGCTACCTTCGGGCGCAATTCGTTGAATTCGTGGCGGTCTCCTTCCGGAACGGGCCCGGAGATGATCAGCGGGGTCCGCGCATCGTCGATCAAGACCGAATCCACCTCATCCACGATGGCGTAATGGTGGGGGCGTTGTACCAGGTCGGCCGGGGTATGGGCCATATTGTCGCGCAGGTAATCGAACCCGAATTCATTGTTGGTACCGTAAGTGATATCGGCCTCATAGGCAGCCCGGCGGCCTTCGGAATTGGGACGGTGTTTGTCGATACAGTCTACCGAAAGCCCGTGGAATTCGAAGATGGGCCCCATCCAGGCGCTGTCCCGTTTGGCCAGGTAATCGTTCACGGTAACCAGATGCACCCCTTTGCCCGCAAGGGCATTCAGGTAGACCGGCAGGGTGGCGACAAGGGTTTTCCCTTCCCCGGTCTGCATCTCGGCGATCTTCCCCTGGTGCAGGACGATGCCGCCGATCAGCTGCACGTCGTAATGCACCATGTCCCAGGTAACCTCTTTCCCGGCAGCGTCCCAGGAATTGCTCCAAACGGCCTTGTCGCCGTTGAGCTTCACGTAGTCCGCACCGCCCGACAGCTGTCGGTCGAATTCGGTGGCGGTTACCTCAATTTTTTCATTGTCTACAAAGCGCTTGGCGGTTTCCTTCACTACGGCAAAAGCCTCAGGAAGCATTTCGTCCAGTGTTTTTTCCGTCCGCTCATGCGCCTGCTCCCTCAATTCGTCTATTTGGGCATACAGGCTTTCATTGAGATCGATGTCGTCCGATTCCAGGACCTGCTGTTCCAGGGCTTCGATCTGTTCTTCCAGGTCTGCAATACCTTCGCGGATCCGTTCCTTGAATTCCAGTGTTTTGGCCCGTAATTCATCATGGCTCAATGCCTCCAGGGCCGCTTCATGGGACCTTATTTCGGCAACCAGGGGTTTTAATGCCTTTACGTCTTTTTTGGCCTTGTCTCCTACAAATGCCTTTAAGATCGTGTTTATAACGCTCATATCAATTTGAATTTTAGATCGCCCGCGCGGTATGTGCAGTCGAAAGTGGTTGCCGCAGCACCACCGGAAGGAGTCCTCCGGGGGTCCGGTCGGCCACACACGGATCGTGCAAAAGGCGTTCCAGAATCATCCGGGCGCCTTGGGATTGGCCCGGGCTGACAAAATTACATAAAAAAAAAGCCTCGAATGAGACTTTTTTTGGGGAATATAGTTGAGAATATCAGTATTCGTCCTCGTTCCAGAGGTAATCTTCCTCTGTGGGATAATCGGGCCAGATCTCCTCGATGGATTCGTAAATCTCACCGCCTTCTTCTTCCATGGACTGGAGATTTTCCACGACTTCCAGAGGCGCTCCCGTACGGATCGCATAATCGATCAATTCATCCTTGGTGGCGGGCCAGGGCGCGTCACTCAGGTAGGATGCCAATTCTAATGTCCAGTACATCGCAGTAGTTTGATTTTAAAATTTTTGCAAAAATAAATTTTCACTTAATACAGCCAAGAAAATCGGCCAATATTTACTTGCCCAATGGCAAAAATTCCGCACTGAGCAAAAATAGAACGAAGAAATTGTGAAATTATTCCCGCTTTTTATCCGGAATCCATTTTCTTTCAATCGCCCCGTGGTCTGCGGACAATTTTCGTGCCAATACGAACAGGTAGTCCGAAAGCCGGTTCAGGAAGGCCAGAACCTCGGGATCCACCGGGCTATGTTCGTCCAGGAGGGTGGTCATCCGCTCTGCACGCCGGCAGACGGTCCGGGTCACATGACAGCATGACACGGCCGGATGCCCTCCGGGAAGGATAAAGTGCGTCATCTGCGGGAGTTGGTCGCTGATCTCGTCTATGGATCGTTCCAGCCTTTCGACGTCTGTTGCGGTTAGTTGCGGAATGTCCAGCCGCTGCCCGCCGCTTTTCAGCTCGGCTTTTTCCGGATCCGTGGCAAGCATGGCACCTGCCGTGAACAGCCGGTCTTGGATCCAGAAAAGTACTTCCGCATCAGCCGGGCTCACGCCCTGGTCCAGCAACCATCCGATCCAACTGTTTAATTCATCCAGCGTGCCGTAGCTCTGGATGCGGATATGGTGTTTGGGAACCCGGGTGCCGCCAAATAGGGCGGTGGTACCGGAATCCCCGGTCTTGGTATAGATTTTCATAGGGATCGGTTCAAGGATTTTCATCATCCCGCGAATTGCGGGATCCGGGCTGCCGGTCTTTGAGTCTCTGGCCCTCCATAAAATTCCGGGATCGCCGCCGCCGTCCCCTCTTCTTATTGTAGACCGAAATGGCGGCATAGATCACCAGCAGGCCAGCCAGCACAATAAATATCTTCTGGTCCATAATATTTTAAAAATAGGGGATTATATCCGGATTCTAAAATGCTGCGGTGCTTGTTCCTTTCTGAAGAAAAGCAGGGCTGCCGGGTAGGCTTCCAGGCAAATACGGACGGATTCGCTCTCCAGGCAATTCCTCCAGGAGCGGTCCATTCGGCCTCCCTGTGCCAATCCGCCGATGTAAAGTGCAGTTTCGTTGTGCCAATTTTCCCTTTCTTCGA